>JAUWWJ010000358.1 GCA_030616935.1 Planctomycetaceae bacterium | reverse complement strand
TTGCATAGATGCAGTCTATTCGGAGTTATTTATTTCCGGCAAGGTAATACAGGATTATTGCACCAGCCAGTAACGCAACATTTAGAACTATTAACGTCCAACTCCATTCTAAAATTAGTGTTCGTCCGCAGTAGGGACATGTCTTTGCGTCGTCGCTTACTTCTTTGCTGCAATTCCCACAGGTAACAAACGTCCTGCTACTTACTTTGACTGTATCGTCTTCTGTTGGATCGTCTTGCATGGGTTAAACATACCCAAGAAACGTGCACATCAGTAAGAATAAGCTGACTAACGCGACGAGGAGGCAAACAAAAGTTTACACCCCTATTTTTTGGTTAAACCCGTGATTTTGCTTGAAATTGGCCAAATCTCGCGTTGACCACGAACTCACCAGCCCCGACTGCCGTAATGTGTAATAGTTCTTTAACGAGTAGTTACCCACAAGGAGACTATGCGATGAAGACACGATCACTTCAAGAAGTGCGTCACGCACTGTCCGTGAATCGCCAAGGCCCGACCGTTGGATTCGTTATTCCCATCCCCGCGGTGGTAGAGATTTTGTCGGGTTCAATTTATCGGTATTCATACCAAGCCGCGATAAGACAATCGGCTAAGGTCTAATCGCAAACGACACAGCCTCGATCTTGGCTTTGATGAGTGTCATCGCGGAGGTTGAGCATGTCCTCCAATAGCACCGACATCTCACTTGCGATTTGAGGAACTGCTGCCCGAGAGGCTCGTGGCACTTAATCCTTCCAAGAATCTAACAAATAAGTGTGGTATTGAGCCTACCGAGACAACGCGGCATTCATGTCGAGCCTCGCGGATTATTCACGCTGAGAGGATCAGAGGAAAATGAGCTCATAAAATTAGCACAACCTTCTTCCCGGACATGACATAAATACAGGTAATTCTGTTTGAATAAAATAAATGGCTTCAGAATACTAGATTTTTGGTCACCCATTCATTGAGTTCTCTGAGGCATTATTTTAAAATTTCTGCGTTATCACATCATTTGAGGTGAGTCATGATTTGGACAAATAAAAAACAATTGCTACGGTTAGTTGCCGGGGGCATGGTGTGCTTATTGGTACCAGTATGCTGGTTCGTGATGAGTAGTCATGACACTCAAAAAGTGAATGTCGACTCAGAAAATTCTCGACCTTTTTATTACTCAACTCTTAATGAGATCACTGGTGAGGAAACTGAATGTGTGGCCTGGGAGGTTCCTGGAACTATCGGAACTGCTTACATTTGTGTTTCTAAAGTTGTGGTTGATGACAAGCAATACCCGGTTTTTGGTTTTCAAACAGGTGAATTCAGTGGCACAACTGAGAATTCTGAAAGAGGATCAATTGAGCCAGATCAGTGCGCGGTATTCTTACGGTCTGAATCCATGCCGGTTGGAAAATTATTTGAGGCCGTCGGTAAAGCAAAAAGTTGGCAAGGCGATTGGATCACAAACAACTTGGCGGCAACGCAAATAGTTGAATTATTGCAGTCGGAGAAGCTCATAGTAAAACATCCAAAGCAGGCTAATAGAACTTTTATATTCGACTTGTCAGTGCCGAGTGCGAAAGGCTTCGCTGATGTCGTTTCTGATTTTCTTGCGGCTCGATAAGTGACAACGGCAGACCGCTATTGAGTGATAATGCGGTCAACTTAATAGAGTGGTAACGAGTTATCTTTCTCTGGAACGATTCCCAGCACGTGACCAAGACGATGAATTTACACCGCTCAACCGTTGGTGTATTCTTTGAAGGCATCGCGTAAAAACATCTCTTTAGTATCAGGATTCGATCTTGATGCGAGATCAAGATGTCACCCCAGCCATTGGAAAACCTTGTACGGAAGTAGTTCCGGCTGTCTTTTGAAATGTTGCTGCGGAACTCTCAATTTCATTCAACCTCTACACGAACTGTCCCACAATCTTTCGAGATGACAGACTACCTTCAGCATGAACTCAAACCAGACGGGTACTTCTTTCAGACCACCATGGTGGATGAAAAACCCTCACTTGCAAACTATTCTGCCAACCGTGGTGCCCCAGAAACTTGCCGACCACAAAGCCAAGCTACATAGAGTCGAATTATCTGACGGTGATGCGATTGCCGTTCATGAAGATTGCCCGAAAGAATGGGTTGCTGGTGGAAAAGTAGCCATTCTCTCCCACGGCCTTACCGATCATCACCGTACACCACTTCTTGTCCGCCTGACGGAAAAGCTAACCGCTCGGGGAGTTCGTGTCTTTCGCTGGGACATGCGTAGCTGTGGTGCGGGCATTGAGTGGGCTCGCCACCCCTATCACGCAGGTTGCTCCAAAGACCTCGGTGCTGTGGTTCATGCCGTCATTGAAAAATGCTGCAAAAACACAAGTGACCTCTCTCCCGATATCACATTGTTTGGAGTATCTCTTTCTGGAAATGTCCTACTTAAATACCTCGGAGAGTCACCAGATAACATTCCCACAATGGTACAACGCGCCGTTGCCGTCAATCCTCCCATCGATCTTATCGCTGGCATTGAATCCATCAGCAACCGACGCAATCGTGTCTATGAGCGTCATTTCACGAGGATGCTTTTAAAACACCACGAACAATGGTCACGTGTCCGTCCAGACGCCTACCGTCCTCCACGTGGCCCACGACCACGAACACTCGAAGGCTTTGACAACTGGTTTACCGCACCGGCAATCGGCTACCGAAATGCTCGTGAATACTATGTGGCAGCAAGCTCTGCGAAAGTGATTTCCGCCATTCGCATACCTACCACCATCATCACCGCACAAGATGATCCCTTCGTGCCTTTTGAGATGTTCTCGAGTGATCGTATAACCTATCCAGAAAACGTCCACTTGGTGACCACCAATTATGGAAGCCATGTCGGCTTTGTTGGTAAAAAAGGGGATGATCCAGACATGCGATGGCTTGACTGGAGAATAGTTGAAATTGTTACTGGTGAAGCGATTTCGTAGTCTGTCAGCATCGATCTCA
>JAUWWJ010000489.1 GCA_030616935.1 Planctomycetaceae bacterium | reverse complement strand
CGCAAAAGAGTGCAAGCATGAGGCTGGCAAAGTTTAATCGATCAGTCAGAGTTCCCGACGAAAGGCCTTTAAAATATCCGCCTGGCTTCAGTAAGTCTTTCCCCTCACGAATAGTTGGTATGAAGGTCGTATGAACGCCCTTATCATCAGTGTGTTTTTTCACTGACCAGGTAACAACCTGTGAATCTTCGAGGGTAGAGAGATATTGAAGTGGTCGTAACGGCCCTGTCTCACGCGCATCACCATATCGTTCAGGAAGTTTGTGGATGGTCCCAACAGGTCGGAGGTCATTCTCTGTCGTCTGCAGCTCACCATTGACAAGCACACGGCCGTCCGGAGTCTGCGTCTGTACCTGAGGACGAAGATCTTCTTCGCCCTGCCGCCCGGCATTGAGTACAAGTCCACGATTCAGAATCATGATCGTCAGGATGCCACAGAAAAATACCAGCAGCGAGCCTTTAATAAACTGAACCCATGTCGTAGAGACCATGCCCGCTGTCACAACAATTAATGTCACTGCAACACCAACTAGAATGACGCCAACAGCGTGCGGGAGCCCAAGGAGTGGAACAATGAGATGTCCTGCACCAACCATCTGTGGAATCAGATAGAAAATGCTGACAATTAATGTTGAGATAGCGACTGCAAACTTGATCCCTCGACTATTAAAACGGGCATCAAGTGCATCGGCAAATGTGAACTTCCCGAGTGCTTTAATCGGTTCAGCAATAACAAACAGCGCCACGATCCAACCGGCAAGAAAACCTATTGAGTAAAGAAAGCCGTCATAGCCATAGAACGCAATCATTCCACAGATACCGAGAAATGATGCTGCTGAAAGATAGTCTCCCGCAAATGCAATTCCATTCACAAACCAATGGATTTCACCATGTGCTGCATAGTATCCCTTGGCGGACTGTCCTTTGCGGCCAAGCCAGAATGAAAGACCAATAACGCCAAGGACAAAGCTGGCAAAAATAGCAATAGCTACTGGTGATGAATCGTAGAGCATCGAAGAGCCTCTCAATAAGAAAATCAGGCGTCTGGAGATCTGCCCCTGCAGGCAACCATATAGATCAAGGCCAGCACGAAGGCTGAAGCAATTAATCCCATTCCGTAGGCAATCGCAAGATTGACTCCTCCGAGTGGTCGCCATGAGAGTACATCTGGCCGAAACAAGACGATGCCCATGAATCCTAAGTAGAGCAGAACATAAATTAGAAACAGTCGCATGCCGATTGTACGACTACGAACTGCTGTCTGATCCTTCAAGTGATGGTTGTTCCCCATAATGCAATTCCTATGAAGTCCCCAGCGAGCGTCTATTACTTTTGTACCACGCAGAGTCTAGCGTAGTTTTCATCCAACCACAGCAAAGATTACTTGACCGTGGAAAATTCATGATGGCCGGAAAGTCCAGCCGGAAGATTTTCACCTGCTTCAAGGAAGGATATGAGATCAAGAATCTCTTGCCGCGTCAGAACATTGACCAATCCAGCCGGCATCGGTGAGACCTGAGAGGAAAACCGTTCTTCAACATCTTTTTTCTGAATTCGTTTGATTTTTTCAGGCATCAGGAGATTTGGCCTGATGGTATAGGTTTCTGGTGTTTCACTTGCAACAACTCCAGACACGACACGACCATCCGTAAGTAGAAATTGCACCATGCGATAGTCATCATCAATTTTCAACGATGGATCAAGAATCTGAAGCAGGAGATCTTTGCCTCGAAGTTTCTTAACGCTTTTCACCAAATCCGGCCCCAAATTGACACCATGACCTGCTGCTACATGACACTGAGTACACTGCGCTTTTGCAAAGGCATGCATGCCCCGTGACAGT
>JAUWWJ010000052.1 GCA_030616935.1 Planctomycetaceae bacterium | reverse complement strand
GTCAAGCCGAGGATCAAAAATCCGGTTCGTCGATGCAACTCCCGTCAAGGGTAGAATCAATCGGCCAACCATCAGAAAAACAGGTAAGAGAGCCAGCACCTGAGGAAGCCATTGTCCCTGTTGTTCAGCCATCAGTCAGAAGTAAAACATCCGATGATGCAAACCGAAAGTCAACACAAACGGCTCCGGTAACGCTTGCCAAACCAACAGATACAACTCAGAGCAAGCCAACTCTATCCGAACGTGCTGCTCGACTCTTTGATCCCGATGTTATAAAAACTGCCTGGAATGATCTTCTACCAAAGCCAAGTGAGGCAAAAAAATCAGCTAGTCCAGAAAAGATCACGCAGACCGATAAGGACTCTTCTCTTGGGCCAGAAACAAGTGTGCTCAAAAAAGGTGATTCTGTAGATGCACCAACATGGCAACGACCGCTAGCAGCTGCAAGAAGTCTCTTGCAGACATCGCCAAATGTAAATGAAACATCCGCGATCGAGACCACAGGTAATTCAGCAAATAAATCAAAACCGATTGCATCAACACCCGAGGAACCTGCTCAAACCGCACCATTGAGCGCACCCATTGCAGAGGCTCCTGATGAAACCCCCACTCTTGCAATAGACCCAGCCAGCTTCCGTGGGGCCTATCCTGGCAAGACGACTCGCGCTGATATTGATAGCGAGTGGGGACCCGGACAGGTAATCCCTCGTGATGATGGAACTGAGTGTTTCTTTTGGGAAATTGAGCCTTTCGAACGAGTTGCTGTCACGTTTCGAGATGGAATTGTATCGGCAATCCAGATCAAGTTAGCAAAACCTGTACCTTCTTCTGAACTCGCAAAACAACTTGAAATTGCCGATCTCAGGACCGTCGCAATTCTTGATGATGACGGTTCAGCCATTGGCCAAGTTTTTCCAGAACGAGGCGTCATGTTCAGCCTTGAAACAGGAACGACATCAGCAACTGCGGTGTTGCTTGAATCGCTTGATCCTGATTCGTTTGTTTTGCGTGCGGAAGGTGAGATGAAATCATCTGCAGCCTTCGCTGTTGCTGACTTGGAATATGCCATTGATATTGATCCAACTCATTTACGTGCCCACCGTCTCCTACTCGCACTCATGTGTGATGAAGGCCGTTGGAAGACGGCTCTTAAACTAGCCGAAAAAGCGGAAGAACTGGGACCTGGCGATGCGTGGACCGGACTCAAAAGAGCTGAAGTTCTACTCAGACTTGATCGTCCAGAGGACGCACAAGCTGCCATCGATGAACTCATTAAGAGGCCAAATGTTTCATCTCTTCTGGCATCGCAGGCTGGACGACTACGGGGACGAATTGAACTTGATAAAGCTACACCCGATTATGAACAAACTGTTGATTTATTTACGGAAGCCATTCGAAAAGCGACTCCTCTCGCAGCGAGTCGATCTGAGAATGTTCGTTCTGTTGCACGGCAGGTACTTCTTGATGCACACCTTGGTACAGCTCAAGCAATTGCCCAAGGCACATGGCAGCAAAAGAATCGTGTAATCCCAAAATGGATAAGCAGAGCAAATACTATTGTTGAAAAAATTGATGCAAAAGACCCTAGCAGAGACCGGCTCGAACTTGATTTGACCTGCGGCGTTCTTGCTGTAGCTGCTGGCTCAGCAAACGCTATTGAAGCTGTACCATGGGTAAAACGACTACTCGCAGTCAGGGAGAAAATGAATGACTCGGTGACCGATCCCTGGAGAAGAAGGCAGATAGATTGGCAGGTTGGTTGCGGACTGAATGATGCTCTTGAGGCAGCTCGAAAACGAGGTGACGCTGAAGACATGCTCGACAATGCCACGCTGACTGTCGCGTATCTTGAGCGAGGAGCTGAACACCGTGAATTAACAGCTGCAGAACGACGAGACCTTGGTGACCTGATGTTCCAGGTCGGCATCATGCATAGTCTCCGCAATAGTGATCATGCTACTGCCGTAACGTGGTTTGACAAAACCATTCCATTATGGAATCAAAATGAACAGGTTGTCCAAGACAATGAATTGGGACGCGTTGGCGAGTCCTTTATTAGTATGGCAATATCTTACTGGCAAGTTGAACGACGTGACGACGCCATCGACTTAAGTCGCACAGGAGTGGACTTCATGGTTGAGGCGGTCGATCGAGAAAAGCTTGAAGAACAATCACTGTCTGTTGCCTACGGCAATCTGGCAACGATGTATGCAGAGCAAGGCGATACTGAAAAGTCACAGGCGTACGCAGAAATGGCAACTCGCGTTGAATCAACAGGCAGTCTCCTGCGTTAGGCTTCGCATTCAAACCACCTCTACATCGTGCGGTACTGCATACGCTCAATCTAGGTGGAATATTTAGACGAGCGTTTCCAGTAGGAGCCTCATTTTCCGAAGTTCACCTACTTGATCTACGCCTTCAAGTGGAGGCAGATGAATGCCTAATGCACGGTCGTATCCAACACGGCTAAGTTGAGTGGCAATTTTTCCATACTCAATTGTGCCCTTGCCAATCTGTACTTGAAATTTATCTGCACGTGAATCTCGCAGATGAACATGGCAAACATTCGGTAGTATCGAGTCCCACGAGGTTGGCTTTTTGTGACCAAACACCGAGTGGCTGGGATCAAGTGTAACGCCCAATCCAGGAACGTTCCGGCAAAGCGAGGCTGTCGTTTCAGCATCCTGCGTCATTCGATCAGAAGCTGTCTTGACGCCTACAACCATCCCGTACGAAGCGGCTATCGCAACAAACTTTCTCAAACGCTCAATCTCACCGTTGAATGGCGTGCCCAACTCGGACGCTTCAGCAACAAGTGTGACAATATCGAGAGTCTTTGCCAGTCGGCAACAAGCATCAAATTTATCGTATAGTTTTGCGTCTTCTGGTGCTGCAAAGGACAGTGCAACAGGGCGAAGCCGCTGCAGGTCACTGCACGCTGCAATCGCGGCATCTCCGTTCTCAAGAACATCGTCAGGTTGAAGATGCGTGCCACCTTCATGGATGTCAATTTCGACCGCCGTAAATTCGAGTTCTGCTAGACGTTCCATCGCCTGATCAAGCGGCAAGTTGGGAAAACACTCGGTACTCACGCAAACAAACAAGATGAATTACTCCTGAAGGAGGCAAAAAATATATCCGTACACAGTTTTCTTGAGAATGTTAAGGTAGCGATTACTACTAAAAACTGGCAACGTCGAACTGTAACAAGAACGGTTCGATTTGTGTGGCACTTTGGTACAAAAAAGGCAAAACCGACCATTTGTCGGCTGCTTTCTCAACTAGAAAGATAAAATCCTCGCCTCTCGGGAGATAATTATGTCCGACCACGCTACTACGGAATCCTCGAACACTGTCCTTGCGCGGCCGCATAGCTGGGACCGATGGAGGGGACGATTGGCATGGATTATCACTGGAATCTCTGTTGTTGTTGCAGCAGTCGCCCTCGGAGCAAATGCTGAATATTTCCAAACGAATCCCAAAGTAATTGAGCAATATCATTCATTAACAGAGTTGGCCTCCAATAAAATTGCCATAATTGAGATTCGTGGTGCCATTATGGGAGGTGAAGGATTTGCCAGGCACCAATTAGATCAGGTGAAAGCAGATGAGAACGTCCGTGCAATTGTGTTACGTATTGATTCACCGGGCGGAACAGTAAGTGGCAGCGATGAACTTCACTACCGCTTGGAGAAGCTCGCCGCCGAACGAAATCTGCCTGTTGTTGTCAGCATGGGTAGTATTGCGGCGAGTGGTGGGTACTACGTCGCGATGGCCAATGGCGGTCAAGAAGACACAATTTTTGCTGAACCCTCAACAATCACTGGATCAATTGGTGTAATAATTCCACATTTTGACTTTTCACAACTACTCAAGCGATTTGACGTCACAGATGACTCAATTACCAGTGGTCCTCTCAAAGAAATGCTTAGTGTTACCAAAACCCGTTCCCCAGAACTGGCTAAAAAAGAACGAGGAATTGTTCAGGATCTTGTTGATGAAATGTTTACTCGTTTTAAAGATATTGTTCGCAAAGGTCGCCCAAAACTCGATGATGAAACCATTGAGGCTGTTACTACCGGACAAGTATTTACGGCGAATCAGGCAGTCACATTTGGTCTGATTGACAAGATTGGATTTCTTGAAGATGCGGTTGCCAGAGCAGTCGTTCTGGCTGATCTTCAAGAAGAGTCAGTACGAGTCATTCAGTACAAGAAACCACAAGGACTCTTCGACGATCTTCTTGGCGGCGCGTCTCAAGCTCGCTCAATCAACAGCTTAGAAATGCTCGTCGAATGGACCACACCCAGAGCCTGGTATCTCTGCTCATGGTGGCCAGTGATTACAACAAGTTCCCCCTAGTCAGAATGACTACTTAAAGAACAGCGACCAAGTTCTGCAAGTCGCTTGTAATCACAAGAACCGAGTGGTTTCCCAAGAAATTTCATGATTACAGGACGACACCAGCATATTGCAGCATGCCGTGAAGCATTATCAGCTCTCCTATCTGCAAGATGAATGACGGCAAGACACGAAATCAACCCTTGAATCTGATCTGAAAGGTTTGCAAGAATCAGTTGTTGTTCGACCAATTTTTTGCCATGACTTCTCAAAAGCCGATCGGCCACAACACTTGTGGCGACAAGACTACGACGAGCTTGAATTGCTAAATCACGAAGTTCACCATCGAGAAGAGTGGTGTCTTCCTTGGATGAGAAATACTTGAGGCTTTGAGAACATCTCCATCGCATCCATTCCAGAGGAGTTTTCTTCGATGCAAGCGGATGATGCTTCGCAATACCCTTAAACAGTGCCAGTCCAAGCAGGTCACTTTCGCCTTCATAAATCCCAGCAGCGAAATGATCATGAAATGAATCTCCGAGTGGATGACCGACGAGAAATGCACGGCCTCCATGAATCCCTAGAGCATCAACAGCGACCTGACGCAGGCAACGACTGGCAACGACCTTTGCAAGAATGGCTTCCAGTTCTCCTGACCCACCGCCATCAATTACCGATGCTGACCACCCAGACAAAGCCTCGCAGACGAGTTTCGCAGATGCCATTCTCCCTAGATGACCCAGCACAAGCTCCCTCTTCTGAATTGGCTCTCCCCAGGTATGTCGTTTGCCTGAAAACACAGCTGCCTGATTCAACAACAGGCTGATTGTTCCAGCAGCTTGTGCGGCAAGCGCCACACGCCCACGATTGAGGCCATGCCACACAATTGACATGCCATCGCTTTCTTGACCATCGAAAGTTTTTTCTGGACGCAACACACAAGAAGCATCTACTGGAAACCGCTCAAATTTCAGAGCATTATTATGAGCATGCTTGAGTGGATGAAGACCATAGCTCTGCAATGTGAAATTTGGCGTATCCGAATCAGGAAGCTTGATGAGAACAATAACAGGCTTGCCTTCAGAAATTGCCAGGAGTTTAACCAAACGACCATACGTTGCCCCGGTAATAAACATCTTCGTTCCAGTTAGTCGAAACTGCTTTCCGTCATAATCAAGTTGTGATGCCACCCTATGAAGGTCACAACCCGCATCGGGCTCAGTTGCAGCAAAAACAGACATTGGGTTTCCTACGGCCAATCGCGGCAACCAGTGTTGGCGTTGGTCATCGGATCCGAATGTAGTCAGTGCTGAAACAGCACCGATTGTTGAGTGGACTGAAAGCAATCCAGAGACCGTAGGATTGACGCAAGCAAGATGTGTAATTGCTTGCATGAGCTCTATGTGGCTACAACCTGATCCGCCGTATGTCTGTGGTACAAACAAACCCCATAAACCTGTTTTACTAATCGCTCGCTCTGCACGTCCTGAAAGCTTGCCCGTTGGCGACATTGGTGCATCCGCTAACGGAGCTGCTGGTAATATCGCACCTTCTACCTTCTCATAGATTTCGTCATTCGTACGAAGGTTCTCAATAGTGTCTTTAGCCTTATCAACAATGATAGAAATTTTGTCGGACATCCCTGTCACCATCTGCTCCGCAGCATGGGCAAATCCGCTTCCATCTACAGAAGAATCTGTTCCTCCCCAAAATGCTGAAATGAGACAATTGATTTGAGAGGGACTTTGGGGCAACGAAACTGATTCTTTTTTTTCAGCTGACCGATGGTTTGTGTCGTTAATTGTGCCGACTCCAGGTAGAAGGCTTGCTGTCGTACCGTCTGTTTGTGGCTCGAAAGAGCGGATATATGATGAAAAATGCTTTGCAATACTGCGCCGTTTTATCTTAAAAGACTCTGTTGCTTCGCCATGTGCCATGTCGAATGGATGATCAACAAGCAGGAACCGTCTGACACATATTCGACGAGGTAAAACTTTTTGCTGCTCAGCCAGTCTATGCGAAAACCAACGAAGTATTTTCGGATGAGAGAGAGCTTGTTTGCGACTCCATACTCTGCAACGAAATCGTTTGAGCAAAGCCCTTACGATCACTGGTTCAGGTACTATAAACGCCACTGGCCACGGAAGCCCTTCGCCCGTCACGCAAACTTGAGCGACAGCTGGTTCTTCTAGTAGCACCAACTCCACATCAGCTGGCAGCAACTTCGTACCGTTGGCTAGTGTCAGCACATCGTCAATTCGTCCAATAATTCTTAACTGGCCGTCAGTATCAATGACACCTCTGTCACCTGTTCCCAACCAAGCTGTTCGATCGATTTGAGACTCCTCCCGGCCTTTCGATGGATCTATTACGGCCATCGCTCGGCACGGAGTTCGCACAAGAACCTCACCCGCACGTGCACCTTCTTTGGAGATCGTGATTTCTATACCTTGCAATGGACGTCCAACGGCACCGGTTTGCTCGCATCGTGGATTCGACACGGCGACAACAGGACCTGCTTCTGCTAAACCATACCCTTCAACAAGCGGTACACCATGCTGTTGAAAAATACGGGCAGTCCATCGTCGGAGTGAAGCACCGCCTGAAACACAAACGCGTATTCGTCCTCCTAATGCATCAACAAGGCTTGCGATTCTTCCTTGCTGAGCAGCTCGTGCCAGTCTGTCGTAGAAGATTGGTACTCCGAGCATTGCCGCTGGGGGTATTTTTTTACACGCCTCAAGAATTTTCTGACGATCACGAACAATATTTAAGGCACCTCCCCGAACAAGTGTCGTATAAAGATCCCCAACTCGTGCCATCGCATGGCTTTGAGGCAACCATGAAAGCCGAACGTCATCGGGTTCTTCTAAAAACTCCGCTGCAGATGCCACTGCATTCATCACCAAGGATCGCTGACTATGCACAAAGCCTTTGGGGCGACCTGTTGTGCCTGAAGAAATAAGAACCGAGGCTGGCCCATCAGGGTCACATTGTCTGGCTCGTTCGGCAATGTAATCACGGACAGTTGCATACGCCACGTGATTTATACGCCAGTCTGTTTGTACCTCAAGGAGCGGTAACCGACTATGACTAAGATGTCGCAGAGAATTTCCACCTGAAAAAATCAAACCGCATGGCTGAAATAGTTGCAAATGACGAATTTATTCTGATTGACTTTCCTCTGCATGAAGGGCTACATGAACAACACCACTGAGTAAGCATGCGAAATCTACTATCGGCCATGCAGCGGTATGCGGACCAATATGAACCACCCGATCACCTGACCTCAGACCAGCAGCCTCAATCCGTTCAGCAACTCTGACTGATTGTTGCAGCAGTTGTCCCCAACGAAGCTGCTCACCTGTAAGAGAATCAATTACTGCTGGACGATCAAAACTCGTATCACAACGTTCAAGCAAAAGTTGAACTAATGATAACGGCATACAATCATTAGCCAGACTGCCTGGTGTAGCTTCGGCTGGATGATGCAAAGTTTTTTCCATACAGAAATCTTATTGAAAACCTTATCCAGAATTGTTGTGCCACCACGACCCTCGGGGAGAAGTCGACGTGTTCCACTTGCTCTACCGACTCACCGTAATCCAAGAAAATCAGTCTATCAATTCAAAAATAACTGCGACTCCCTGTCCAAGTCCAACACACATCGTAGCCAAGCCAAGACGAATCTGACGATCTCGCATTGCGTGAATAAGTGTTGTTGAAATGCGGGCACCGCTTGCTCCGAGAGGATGTCCAATAGCCAAACTGCCATCACAAACATTCACCTTGTCGTAATCAAGTTTCAATTCTTCGATACACGCAATAGCCTGAACTGCAAAAGCTTCGTTTAATTCTAAGATTTCAATATCCTGCAAGCGAAGTCCCGAGCGACGAAGTACTTTACGAGTCGCGTGCACCGGCCCCATGCCCATCAAAGCTGGCGACACACCAACAACCGCTGTGCTTACCACGCGAACAAGAGGTGTGAGCTGATGATGACGTGCTGTTGCTTCAGACATAACAACCAGTGCAGCGGCTCCGTCACTCAATGGAGCACTTGTAGC
>JAUWWJ010000388.1 GCA_030616935.1 Planctomycetaceae bacterium | reverse complement strand
ATCCGAGGCTCATGAGTTCAAAGTCAGCTTTTGTGGTTGTTGGCTGATTCATCCGATTCATCCGAAGACGTGCTGGTCTCGCTGAATAGCTCTCCTTGCCGATCATATGTCGAAAACGGTAATAGACTGTATTCATTGCCATTATTCCCCCAGCAGCTCTGGCATCACTGATGATTGGTTCACTGCTATCTCCCAATGCGTTCTTGAGGTCTCTCTGTAAGGCCGAAACAAATTCTTCTGACCGAACAAAAAAACCACAGGCAAGCGCTATTCCAAGGGACTGCGATGGTTCAAGGTGTTCTCCCGTTAAAACGCTTGATAGATTAAGCCGTATATCTTTCAGTTCATCCGGCAGCGTTTCACTCAGTTTGTCGAGGGCAGGAGTTGGGATCGACATGGTGATTTTTCTCCTTGGGAAGCAAATGAAGTGGGATTCCCGTGAATTGTAGCCATTTATTGAACGAATAGGGGTTTGGATGCTAGAGTCGTCGAAATTTGTTTTTTTACCTCGATAAAGACCCTGCCACATGCCCCGCCGCGATGACCTTCGCACTATTTTGTTGATCGGCTCTGGACCAATTGTCATTGGTCAAGCCTGTGAATTTGACTATTCAGGCACACAAGCCTGTAAGTCTCTGAGAGATGACGGGTACCGAGTAGTGCTGGTCAATTCAAATCCAGCGACCATCATGACTGACCCGGAGACTGCAGATCGAACATATATCGAACCGCTTACGTGGCAAGTACTGGAAAAGGTCATCGCTGAAGAAAAGCCAGATGCTGTCCTTCCGACATTGGGAGGTCAGACCGCACTGAACTTGGCCATGGAGCTTGAGCACCATGGTGTTCTTAAGAAGTATGGCGTCGAGATGATTGGCGCACGGGCTGAAGCAATTCAACGAGGAGAAGACCGAGAACAGTTCAAGTCGACGATGGAAAAAATCGGTCTGGATACCTGTCGTGGACGGCTTGTGAAGTCTCTTTCAGAGGCGAGGGAAATACTTTCTGAGATAGGTTTGCCAGCAGTTATTCGCCCGAGTTTTACACTGGGTGGATCTGGTTCAGGTGTTGCATACAACCGTGAAGAGTTTGATCAGAAGGTGCAGCGAGGTCTTGATCTTTCGCCAGTAAGTGAGGTCCTCGTTGAGGAGTCAATTCTTGGATGGAAAGAATATGAGATGGAGGTCATGCGAGATGCAGATGATAATGCGGTTGTCATTTGTTCTATCGAGAATTTTGACCCTTGTGGTGTTCACACAGGTGATTCAATCACTGTCGCCCCGGCGATGACTCTTACTGATCGTCAGTATCAACTCATGCGAGATGCGAGTTTTGCAGTTATTCGTGCAATAGGTGTTGAGACGGGAGGCTCGAACATCCAATTTGCGGTTCATCCTGATACGGGTCGCATGATTGTTATCGAGATGAATCCTCGAGTAAGTCGGTCGTCGGCGCTTGCCAGTAAGGCGACCGGTTTTCCGATCGCAAAAATAGCAGCCAAACTTGCCGTAGGGTGGCGACTCCACGAGTTGGCGAACGATATTACACGGAAAACGAAGGCCTGCTTTGAACCCTCAATCGACTATGTTGTGGTAAAAGTGCCTCGTTTTGCATTCGAGAAATTCCCTGAAGCTGACAGCAGGCTGTCCACTCAAATGAAGAGTGTTGGGGAAACAATGGCAATAGGCCGGACTTTTAAGGAAGCATTTCAAAAAGCACTGCGAGGGCTTGAAGTAGGATCGTTTGGATTTGGTTGCGATGGAAAAGATCTTTGGGGTACGCCAACACAACCATCAATTGATGATATTCGTGCAAGAGTTGCCCGGCCTGATCCGGACAGAGTTTGGTTCTTAAGGTATGCAATTTTAGCTGGTTTGGGTGTTGAAGAACTATATGCGCTGACGGGCATTGATCGATGGTTCTTGGATCAGCTGTTACAAATTGTTGAGTTAGAGCAACGCGTTCGAGATGCCGGGAGTCTAAAAGGCATTGATGACACAACGCTTCGCCAGGCGAAGCAGGCAGGGTTTTCAGATCGCCAGTTAGCGACTCTCTTGGGAGAGGTGGAACTCGACGTCCGAGAGAACAGGAAATCGCGAGGGATTGTCGCTACGTTTAAGGCAGTCGATACGTGTGCTGCAGAGTTTGAGGCTGAAACTCCCTACTACTATTCAACGTGGGAGGATGAAGACGAGACGCCGCCAAAAACAGATGGCGTAAAGCGAGTCATGATACTCGGAGGTGGGCCTAACAGAATTGGGCAGGGGATTGAATTCGATTACTGCTGCTGCCATGCAAGTTTTGCACTGCGAGAATTAGGGGTTGAGAGTGTAATGGTGAACTCAAACCCCGAGACAGTCAGCACCGATTATGACACGAGTGACCTGTTGTTTTTTGAGCCTTTGACAAGTGAAGATGTACTGAATATCGCGGACCGTATTAACCCTGATGGAGTTATTGTTCAACTCGGTGGGCAGACTCCGCTTAACCTGGCAAGAGCACTTGCTGCCGCAGGTCTACCAATCATTGGGACAAGCGTCGACACGATCGAAGAAGCAGAGGATCGTGAAAAGTTTCGTGAGCTTCTGGACCGACTGAATCTGAAGCAGCCTGCAAGCGGAATTGCTCGTACTCTCGAGCAAGCACGCAAGGAGGTTTCGAGGATTGGTTTTCCTTCCTTGGTTCGCCCAAGCTTTGTGCTCGGTGGTCGTGCAATGGAAATTTGTTATGACCAATCTCAGTTTGAAAGATTTGTGGCAGAAGCATTTATAGTTGCTCAAGGGCAACCAGTGTTAATAGATCGTTT
>JAUWWJ010000294.1 GCA_030616935.1 Planctomycetaceae bacterium | reverse complement strand
GGCTACTGCAACACCGCGGTCAGGAAAGCCTGCTTGTATGGCTGCGCGAGCATGGCAGCGCACAACAATCTCTCGAGCAAGATCATTCACTCCGCGTGTGGTGGTATTGCTTCCAAATGTCTGCGTGTCGAATGGCGTCAATTCAAGGAATCTTTCCACCGCCGTTTCAAGATTCTCAAAAGCTTCTTGTTTTTGATTTAATTTCGTTTTTGGATTATCCGCAACCTGAGAGAAATCAATTAGACCATGTATCAGAAGTGCTGCGGGACGCTGACTGGTATTCAGTGCATCGGGAACATGTGCCGCGAGTTGCGGCCAGTATGGATCATCAGGTCTCCACTCCTGCAGAAGAATCAGTGCCGCGAGGTATGAGGTGCTTGCTGATCGATTTGTTCGAATCAGGCGAGCCAGGGGCGTAATTCCTGCATTCTTTTCAAGGCGGACCAGTCGGCTCAGTGCACTGATCTGCTGGGAGAGCGATCGACTGGAAAAATTCTTCAACAATTCGGCTACTTCTGGTGGATCATCCGGCCTAATGAGTGACACTGTCTCGAGAATCCACTGGGCGCGGAGGGCAGTCTCGAGATCATTACTTTGATCAGCTGCATCAAGTAATTGATCAATTGCATGATCAGCAATCATGCGTAACTGCTGGGTTGCTGATTCACGTATTGCATAATTCGTGTCCCCAAGTTGAGCTATAAGTTCAGCAACTTTCTGCTGGCTTATTGAGTCGTCTCCTGCACTGCTGCTACTCGCTACTGTCCTAGCAGGCAGAAGGGCAAAACATAAAAGAAAAAGGAGGCACAGACTGAGTCTTGTTTCGTATAGAGTCCCGGATCGAATGCCAGGTGTCTGCGGTGCTGTCATGCCAAACGCTCCCTTGTACGAGGTTCACGCTCTCCGAACATGTATGGTAGCAATTCTGACGAACCACCTCGTTATTTTAAGCAAAGCGGCTTCTTTTTTGAGGGTTCTTGTGAAACGACATCTGTTGTTATGCGTTAGAGTCAGATGTTATTTTTTGACAGCACCTCCAATGTGTCATTGAGAGGTCGTTTATTCTGGCTCAATACCAAGGTCACGAATAGTAACCAAAGGTTCGAGGGGAATTCCTCGTGCTGCAAATGCTTCAGCCGCACCTGCGAGTCGATCAATGACTGTGATGACCCGTTCTACCTTGAGGCCAAACTCAACTGCTCGATCGATTGCAATGAGAGAGGAGCCACCAGTTGTTGTCACATCCTCGACGATGACGACCCGGTTCCCTGGCTCAACAGGACCCTCTATATACCGTTGCATTCCATGGCCTTTGGGTTCTTTTCGAACCATAAACCCTTTCAATGGAAGACCAGCTGTTCCGGCTATCGTGACTGCGGCACCTGTAATGGGGTCTGCCCCAATCGACATGCCCCCAATTGCATCTGGCAACTCACCAAATGATTGGAGTCGTTCTAGAATTGCTTTGCCGACGAGCATGGCTCCCTGTGAATCGAGAACGACTTGCTTTGCGTCAAGGTAAAAACTGGCTGTGCGGCCTGACGCAAGAGTAAAAGTACCTCGCTTGAGTGCCCGGGCTTCGATGATTTTCAGGAGTTCGCTGCGAGTTTCTGTCATAGTTCTTTATTGTTGTGAGGGTTTCGTGCCAGACCGAGATTCTACCAAAAGGAGCCAAACTTAATTTGTCTTTGTTATAGGGAACCAGATAACCATCATTCCTTTGACTCGGTTTCTCCTGATCGTAGACTTCTACTGGAAAACAAATGATCTGTGTGACTCAATGGTACAACGTGTTTCGGTCATCGGCTTCACTGCGGCCGATGAGCGTTTATTTTAGACGCGTCATGCTTTCAATCCTCTTTATGGTGTGGGTTGCTTTATGGGCAGAGAACCAGTTCGTACAGGCCGGTCCTTTGGCAGAGGCCGTTGAAAAAGCCAAAGCTGCAGCCGGTGTGACCGATGAGAACGCAGCACCAGAGCAGGGTGCAGGAAACAAGGGTGTTCAGCCTGCTCTGCCGGGAACAGCAGGTATTCAGCCCGCTCAGCGAGTCGAAGTTTCAACAGTGAGTGTCGCGGTGCGTTTGCCTATAACCGGCGGCCGTGATACCGCTATTCAAGCAGCTATTCTTCGACAGTTGGATCGCCTACAGAGTCCATCAGGCCGGCGCGGTCAATTGGTTCTCCAATTTGATGCAACCAGTGACGAATACGCCGGTGACAGTGACTTTGGGCGATCTCTGGAATTGGCACGATTCTTAACCAGTTCACAGATGGCGAATGTGAAGACAATCGCATACCTGCCCGATGGTGCTCAAGGCCATGCTGTTCTGGTTGCGCTTGCCTGCGAAGATATTGTAATGGCCCCTGATGCATTACTTGGACCAGTGGGTCGAAATAAACAAAGAGTAGATGAGACAGTGCGTGCCGCATACAAAGATATTGCTGGTCGACGGCGGACAGTTCCACCGCCTCTTGCTGTCGCTCTCGTGGATCCTTCCGTACGCGTTGTCCGAGCCATAACGGAAGTTGGTGATCAAATTGTTCTGTCAGAACGCGTGCCAACTCTTCGGGAAGAAGTTCAGGTCCTGCGGGTTGAGGATGTGGGTCCTCGACCTCTTGTTCTATCTGGTCGTCGGTGTCGTGAAATTGGTATTGCGCAATTACTTGTTGCGGGAACAGCCGATCTGGCACGACGTCTCGACATCAATCCTGAATAACTTGTACTCGATCCATCAATGGAGCGGGGCTGGAAGGCGGCTGTAGTAAGCCTCTCCGGACCAATCTCTAGTGACAGCGTCGCAAGGGTTCGCGTCAGGCTTGAGGAAGCGATCACCTCAAAAGCAAATTTCCTTTGTCTCAAGATTGACTCAGCTGGCGGATCACCCGAGCAGAGTCTTGTGCTTGCACGTTGGTTACGTGAAATCAATCCCGCTGAAGTAAAGACTGTTGCATATATCCCAAATCAGGCGCGTAGTGATGCTGCCCTGATTGCACTAGCATGTGATGATGTTGTTATGAATGAGACAGCCGTTCTCGGGGGGGAAGGTGCAGCGACCATTGATGCTCGCGAGGCTGATGCAATTGAGGCAGCATGGCAAAAGATAATGCAGGGCAATTTAAAGACATTAGAAGCGCTCCCTCTTGCGCTTGTCTTACCGGAGTACGAGGTAAGCAGATTTGTTCAGCAGTCCACGGGGAGAACGGAGTATTTCAGTTCGAGTGCACTACTTGTAAGGAAAGACAAGGCTTCGTGGAAGAAACAACAAGACCTTGCTCCCGGCCCGCTGCTTGTTGATGGGTTTCAGGCTGAAGCCTACGGATTAACAGATCAGTCCGTGACCTCGTTCTCTGAACTCGCAGAACGCTATGGGCTCGGTGACGACATAACTCGTATTGAACCTGGGTGGGCTGACCGGTTGCTTGATGCACTTGCGAGCCCTGGCCTGGCCTGGCTTCTATTACTCATCGGGGGCGTTGGTCTTTACATTGAAGTACAGACACCTGGGCTTGGGTTTGGTGGATTTATCGCCATGTTGTAATTCATCATTTATT
>JAUWWJ010000380.1 GCA_030616935.1 Planctomycetaceae bacterium | reverse complement strand
GTGGAGTTTACGGATTCGAATCGTGGCGGCTTGCTTGGTCAAGGTAGTGTCCTCATGGTAACAGCAAATGGAATTGAGACATCACCTGTTATTCGTGGTGTCTGGATGTTGGAGCATGTTCTGGGAACCCCAACTCCTCCCCCACCGGATGACGTTCCTGCTATAGACCCAGATATTCGGGGTGTAACAACTGTTAAGGCCCAACTTGAGAAGCATCGTTCTTCGGCAGCATGTAATGAGTGTCATCGTAAGATTGATCCACTCGGTTTTGCCATGGAGTGTTTTGATCCGATTGGGCGAATACGAACTACATACGATGTACGTGGAAAAAGAAAAGTTGATACAGCGGGTGTTTTGCCAAGTGGTGAATCATTTTCAAATCTAGCAGACCTAAAAACAATATTGGTACGTCACGAAGAGTTTTTTGTACGAACGCTTGTCACGCATCTTCTGACTCATGCTCTTGGACGACATATAGAACCAGAAGATCGGTTTGCTATAGACAAAATAATGGTGTCTGTTGAGGATGATGGTTACAGGCTCCGAGATCTGGTCGTAGCAATCATTGCGTCAGATCTTTTTGTTAGACAGTAAAAGTTTTGTCAAATTTCTTCCATTGTTCTCAGGGTACAAAAAATGTTTTGTCATCGTATCGTATGGTTTTCTGTCGCAATGCTTACGGCTGTACCCGGTTTTAGTAACGATTTAATCGACCCCTTCACGGCAAAAAAATTTGAAACGAGGAAGGCTGAGCGCGGAGACTGGTCATTTCAAGATGGGGTCGCTTCAGTCGTTTCTGATCCAGTTCTGTACAAGAAATACTCAAACCATGGGCCGATATTAAAATGGGCCGTTGATTGCTCACAAGGCAAGACCATCTTTGGGATGAAGCCTTCAGGCTGCCAACGGGTAGTATTTACTCTCAACGGGGATGGCCATGTTTTTCGGATTTCATTAATCAATCCAGAAAAGGCAATGAGTCCGTGGCAGAAAAAAAGTACATCACGAATGATTGCCTGGGCTGAAAAATCATCAAAGACAAATAAAGGAGACTCCTTGCAGCCGCAGGGGTTCCCTTCACTGAGTGCCTTGGATGACAGATGGACGCAGGTTTCTATTGCTATAGATGGTGATACTGCGTTGGTAAGAATCGGAGAGTTTCAAACAGAAATTCAACACAAGGCAATGCAGCGAGAAAAGACGGAGATAACTATTTCATTTGCATCTGGTAGTTTGCAGGTCCGTGATTTCGGATTCAGAAGTACCAAAACAGACACCTGATTGTTGCTTCGAAATCACGAATACTCTCACGTGCTGAACTGCAATCCATACCTATTTAACAATTTATTGGAAGGTGAATTCTATGTTGTTTAAAGCTGCGCGGATTCTTTGTATTCAGAGTGCTTGGCTCCTGCTCGTCATTGTTCAGCCAATGCATGCTGCCGAGCCGGTACGGATGGGAAGCGGCTTGATGACGTTTGATACTGTACCTGACTGGGGTCTGGATTCTCAGGGGAAATCACAAATCGGATCGACTCACGGAAACGTTGTCGTTGACAGTCGAGGACAAATCTACACCAGTTCAAATCGTGGGATCTTTGTATTTTCTCCTGATGGAAAAATTGCACGACAATATCTCGGAAGTGATCACACTGGGCTTCACGATATGGAAATACGGAATGAAGATGGCAAGGATTACATATATGGAGCACGAAATAAAGCAGGTGAGGGAATTAAGTTCGAAGCAGCGACCGGCACAGTGAAAATGCGTTTCGGTATTCCGAGTAAAGAGGAATGTGGTTTAGAGATAGCCAACTGGTCGCCAACAGCAATCACTGTCGGGCCTGACGGTGACGTCTACATGTCAGATGGATATGCCAGTAACCGAATTTTTCGATTTAATAAGGATGGGGAATACCAATCACACTTTGGAAAGAAAGGGAACGGCACAAAAGAATTTAATACGGCTCATGGGATGACCCTCGACAATCGATATAGTCCCCCACGGTTCTTAATTTGTGACAGAAATCATCAGCCTAAAGGTCGGTTAGTTCATTACAGTCTTGATGGCAATTATATTGAAGACGTTATGCCCGGACTTGGGATGCCAACATCGGTGGCGATTCGAGGTGACTACGTGGCGGTGCCAGATCTTCAAGGAAGATTAGTAATTCTTGACAAGGACAATACGATCATGTCTGTACTTGGATTCAACTCAGATACCAAAACACGAGGGAGTTTCAAAGTGCCACAAGAGCAATGGCAGGAAGGAATATTTAGTGGAACTCATGGGGCATGTTGGGATAACAAAGGCAATTTGTACGTGCAAGACTGGAATATTTCTGGACGAATTATGAAACTCGTCCGTGTTTCTGCTGGTCAAGGCGAGTGGTAGGCGAGATACATTGACCACTCATTGATCAGGAACAGGGATACCACTAACTTGCTGTGGCGGTGGCGTGCCGCCAGTCATGGTGAGGTAAAAAGGTTCAGGTAATTCTTCTTTCTCGCATCTTAAAAACTGACTGAAAATTAGGCCATCTTCGGGCCATTCACGCGTTCCAGTTAATCGTGCACGGACCCAAACTGTTTGTGAATCAGCCACGTACTCAGAGATATCAAAAAAATTCCCACCAAACCCACCGTGGTTTGCAGCACGTGTATCGAGTGTTGTCCATATTTCGCCATCAGGCGAAATATCAAGAGCTGCGATTGCTCCTGGGTCATAGGGAGACGGATCGCCAGTTGTCCAGACCTTAATAGTCGCTTTGATCGTTGCATTTCGGATTAAAAATGGAGAATCAAATTTTAGAACTGCAACACCTTCCTGATTTATTTTTGTAGGTCG
>JAUWWJ010000463.1 GCA_030616935.1 Planctomycetaceae bacterium | reverse complement strand
TTCGGCTCGACGCATTGTCCTTCAAGTCAGGCCTTGCTTTCACCGGCCCGTGAACCGCGTAGGTGTGGAGCTGCAAATAAAACGGCTGACTTCCTGATGCAAGATTTTGAACGGTCTCCTCCATGGCATCACCAAACGCGTCACTTACATGCTTCGGAGTACCCAACAACGATTCAGGCAAATCACGTTTTTTAAGATATGCCGTGCCGTACGGCTCCGCCCATCGGTCAAAATCACCACGACCGAGATTTTTGAATTTCCACTGGCTCCCATCACGCGACGCAAAGCAAACCGGTTGGTGCCCCTGTGAAAATCCACCAACATTGATATCAAACCCTGAGTTCTCGGGTAGCGTTTCCGGCCCACCATGTCCACCAACATGGTACTTTCCGATATGCGCTGTCGTGTATCCATTTTCTTTTAGTGACTCGGCAATCGTAATTGCCTCTGCCCCAACGTCCTCATGCTGCGGTGGCCCTTTGAATTTTGCTTTTTCTTTCGAGATACCTCCCCGACCATTCCGGTTGAGATTCCCAACAACGTAAATGTCGTTAAACCGACGTGGTGCATACTGCCCGGTAAGCATCGCCGCGCGGGTTGGTGCACAATTTGGCTGCGCATAAGCAAAAGGAAAACTGACTCCCTTTCCTGCCAATTGAGCCACGTTTGGCGTCTGATACATCGCGGGTGCCGTTCCACACGTAGATTCAGACACACCAACATGGTTCCACCCAAGGTCATCAGCCATAAGAATTATGATATTCGGCTTTTCAGCACCGAAAGAGACACTTGCCACAAACCCTGCAACAAACAGACAGATAACCGATCGAAACATCCCCATACCTCTCTTTTCACTCACCACAAAAATTATCGTCTTACGAATATAGCAGGTCACTCCTTGAGATACCTTACAGGAGTTCTTGCGACCCCCTATTCTTTGGGACGCCTCCCAACCCGAACAGGTACCTGAAGCACATCATCCTCTCGAAGCACAGTCAGTGTTACTTCATTACCAATTGGCAACCGAGTCAGCATCAGAACGAGCATGGCGGGGCTATCTATATACTCTTCGTCCAGCTCTGTAATAACGTCACCCGGCCGAAGTCCCGCCATGGACGCAGGTGATTTATTTGCAACCGCAGCAACCAGAACACCTCCAGCAGGTCGTTCGCGAAGCCGCAGTCCAACATGCCCTCGCTCAACGTGCCCTTGTTGACGTATTTCTTCACAAATACGACGCGCTGTTGTACTCGGAATTGCGAAACCGATTCCACGAAAGCTTTTTCCGACAATCGCAGTTGTGATTCCCATTACCCTGCCATGCACATCGACAAGTGGACCACCTGAATTACCAGGGTTGATTGACGCATCGGTTTGCAGAAATTCTTCATAAGGGTTTCCAACCACTCCTCGGCGGCCCATGCCGCTGACTATTCCGTACGTCAAGGTACGCTCAAGGCCATAGGGGTTTCCAATCGCCCATACCATTTCACCAACTTCGAGAGCATCGCTGTCCCCCCAATCAGCGACAGGTAGATCATCGGCCATGATTTTCAAAACCGCCAGATCTGTTGCAGCATCAGCTCCTACAAGCTTCGCCTGAAAAACTCGCTTGTCAGCCAGCCGGACTTCAATGGCTTCGCTCTGAGAGACAACATGATAGTTGGTCGCAATGTACCCATCGGATGAGATAATGAGTCCGGATCCTACAGACTCATCAACAAGGCCAGTCGGAAGACCTCCTCTCAAGGCTGTGATTTCATCAACATACGTTTGCACGCGACGCACACCTGTCACATTCACAACTGATGGACCAATGATTCGCGCAAGTGTTGTAAAGAGCTTGCCAACAGAAGACAGCTCAGAAACCATTGCGGCGTCACGAATCGCACGCAACTCGGCTCTCGTTTGAGCGTACCGAATACGACCAAGTAACGAAGGCCACACAATGAGGCCTACAAGCACAACCAAGCCACAAAAGAGCACGACTGTTTTTCTACTCACACCACCCGTCGAGGGCTTTTCTATCATTATTCCCTACTGTTCTTCTGATGCTAAAGCAGTATCCGCCGTATCTGATCAATCGCTGACTTTGCAGCTCGCGACATAGCAATACCACCTCCACCTAGGACATGCTCTGTAACAATTGGTATATCATTATTGACAACAACAACATCG
>JAUWWJ010000352.1 GCA_030616935.1 Planctomycetaceae bacterium | reverse complement strand
GGTGGAATCGTCATGGGGAGGGAATCCTTGCTACGTGGTTATTTGACTGGGAGAAGTACGATTACGTTGCGAGCACGTGCTCACGTCGAAGAATTTGGAAAAAACCGTAATAGGATTGTAATTACAGAAATTCCGTACCAACAAACACGAGACGCTATTGAGGAAAAAATTGCGGATCAGGTGAGTAACGAGCGTATAAAAGGGATTTCTGCGATCCGTAACGAAAGTGACCTGAAAGAACCTGTACGACTTATTTTGGAGTTGAAGCGCGATGCTGATCCGGACGTTGTTCTCAATCAGCTCTATCAATTTTCGCCACTTCAGACGAGTTTTTCGCTCATCTTTCTTGCCCTAGTAGATGGCAAGCCGAGGATGCTCTCGTTCAAAAATATGCTTGAAGAGTTTCTGCGGCATCGAACGACAGTTCTTCGTCGAAGGACGCAGCATCTTCTTGCACGAGCGAGGAATCGTAAGCATACGCTCGAAGGCCTTCTTGTCGCCTTGGCGAACATCGATGAAGTGATCAAAATCATTCGCAGTTCCAAGTCTCAAGCAGAGGCAAAGCAACGCTTGATGCAGATTGAAACACCGGCATCGCTGTTGCAGCGGGCACTTGGTGATGAAGGGTTTGGGATTCTTCAGGAAGAACGAGGGAAAGCTGAGGTTTATGGGTTATCGCCTGTCCAGGCTGATGCAGTATTGCGTCTTACGCTTGGGCAGCTCGTGAATCTTGAGCAAGAAAAGCTGGGTGGTGAACATCAGGAACTGCTCATCAAGATTCGTGAATTCCTCCGGATTTTGTCGAGTGAAGAAAATATCCGTGCATTGATAAGAGCGGATTTACTCGCTATCGAGTCAAAGTTTGCGGAGCCTCGACGAACCGAGATCAGTGGCGAAGTTGCTGATATTCGTGACATGGCAGAGTTAATTACCGAAGCAACGATGGTTGTCACAATTACTCGGTCAGGCTATGTCAAGCGAACTGCGGCTGACACCTATCGAGCACAACGACGAGGTGGGAAGGGGTTGACTGGGGCTCGAGTTGATGAGTCTGATCCTGTCGAACATTTTTTCGTGGCAAGCACCCATGATTGGCTGCTGGTGTTTACTACGCGAGGTAAGGTCTTTTCGATGCGAGTCTTTGAGTTGCCAGAACTCGCTCGTGATGCAAAAGGTAGGGCGCTCGTAAATCTGCTAGAGTTTGAAGAAGGTGAATGGGTGGCAGAGTGTCGCGCGGTTTCTGGATTCGACAACCCAGATCAGTGTTTGTTGCTTGCAGCGCGTAGTGGCACCGTGAAAAAGACGCCTCTTGAACAGTATCGTCGTCGACGTACAAAAGGCCTGATTGCCGTGAAGCTGAAGGAAGGCGATGAACTTGTTGGTGCAGTCATTACCCAACCAGGTGACGAGCTTGTACTGGCAACGGCTTCTGGTATGGCTATTCGGTTCCCAGAATCTGATGCTCGACCGATGGGCCGTGATACCAGTGGTGTTCGGGGCATCAAGCTCGGCAAGGGGGATAGCCTGGTCGGTCTTGTTGTTGCAGATCCCTCTGCGACTCTTCTTACTGTGTGTGAAAAAGGGTACGGGAAACGGACGCCGTTTGGTGCAGGTACGCCGCTTGCCGAGGGAGAACCTTCGGCAGGAGGTAGTGTTGAAGAAGCTGAAACAGAGTCGAGTGGAATGCGTTACCGCACGCAGGGTCGAGGTGGTAAAGGAGTGCGTGATATTAAGACGACTGCCCGAAATGGCAAGGTCGTGTCGATTGTCTCGGTGCGAGACGAGGATCAGGTCTTGATGATGACTGCTCGTGGGAAACTTCAACGCGTGAATGTTGGTGAGATTAAGGCTATCGGCCGAAATACGCAGGGCGTTCGGATCATGCGGCTAGATGATGCGGATTCGTTAGCTGCGGTGGTTCCTGTGCCACCAAGCGAACAGGAAGAGGCGGAGACTGTTCCTGAAGACGAGTAGCCGTTGGCAGAGGGTTTAAAGAGCAGGAATGAAAATAGCAGTAGTTGGTACAGGATATGTGGGTCTAGTAACCGGTACATGCCTGGCTGACAGTGGTAGCGACGTCATCTGCCTCGACATCGATGAGAAAAAGGTTTCTTCTCTCAAAGAGGGCAAGATTCCGATTTATGAGCCAGGTCTCGAAGAACTCGTTGAACGGAATGCACGGGTTGGGCGGCTGCGGTTTACTACTGACACGAACGAGGCCGTGGCAGCAGCCGAGATAGTCTTTCTTGCAGTTGGAACGCCACCGACTGCGAGCGGCGCAGCTGATTTGACAGCTCTCTGGAGTGTGGTGTCATCGATAGCGCCATATCTTGCAGAAGACGTCATCGTGGTAACAAAGAGCACGGTGCCTGTTGGTACTGCTGCCAAGATCGAAAACAAGCTGTCCGAAGCCACGGGGCGCGTTTGTCATGTCGCCAGTAACCCCGAGTTCCTCAAAGAGGGAGCAGCGATAGAAGATTTTCAACGGCCGGACCGTGTGGTGGTGGGTGTGCGAACCCCCGAAGTTGCCGAAAAACTCCGAAGGCTTTACTCACCATTTTTGCGAACTGAGCGACCGTTTCTGGTCATGTCGCCAGAGAGTGCCGAGATGACGAAATACGTGGCGAATTCGCTTTTAGCGACCAAGATAAGTTTTATCAATGAAGTCGCAAATCTTTGTGAGCGAATGGAAGCGAATGTCGATGACGTCAGGCGAGGCATTGGGCACGATAGTCGGATAGGATTTTCCTTCTTGTTTCCTGGCGTCGGTTATGGAGGAAGCTGCTTTCCAAAAGATGTCCAGGTACTTACTGCCATGGCGCGTGAGCGATCGAGTGAACTAACGATTTTGCAGGCAGTGCACGGAGCAAACCTGACACAGAAGCAAGTTCTCGGAAACAAAATAACAGATTATTTTGAGGGCAATCTTGAGGGCCGTCGAATAGCTCTTTGGGGACTTGCTTTCAAGCCACGAACAGATGACATCAGGGACGCCCCGTCGCTTGAACTGATTGATGTACTTCTGGCAGCACGGGCAAAGGTTCGAGTTTT
>JAUWWJ010000189.1 GCA_030616935.1 Planctomycetaceae bacterium | reverse complement strand
GTGCGGAGGTCCTATTTCTTCGCCAGTAAGAAAAGGCACAAGGTCAACACCATCCAAGTGAGCAGCGGTGACGTTACCGCCGGCGGCTGCGAGTGAAGTTGGAAAAATATCCATTGATGAGACCAGCCCATCGTAGACCTCACCTGCAGGGAACCTTTCAGGCCAACTCATAAGGAACGGCACGCGAATTCCACCCTCAAACTTTATGCCTTTATGGCCTGCAAGAGGGAGGTTGATTGAACCATTGCCTGTCGCGCCTCCATTGTCACTGAGAAACCAGACAATGGTGTTGTCAGTTCGGCCAGATTTATCAAGTGAATTGAGGACGTTTCCAATGGCTCGGTCCATTGCCCAGATCATGGCTGCATAGGTACGTCTTTTTTTATCTGTGATGTTCTTGAAACGCTCGAGATCTTCCTCAGTTGCATGCATCGGACCGTGTGGTGCAGTAAATGAAAGGTAGAGAAAAAAAGGCTCTTCTGAATCATCCTCAAGAAATTCAATTGCCTGCTGTCCAAAAACATCTGTCAGATAGCCATCAAACGCTACTGTTGCACCATTCTTTTCTATTCGTTTGGTACTGGACGGTTTGTCTTCACGGTCAGGGTTGAAGAAATAGCTTCGCGACCCTTCACGGAGTCCATAGAACGAATCAAATCCTCGCTCTGTTGGATAAAAGCGATCTGCATTGCCAAGGTGCCATTTTCCAACAAGTCCTGTTCGGTACCCACGATTTTTCAGTGCATCAGCCATTGTCTGTTGGTTGAGATCCATGCCCTGATCTGGTGGAGGCGTATTGGCTTCGTGACCAAAACGCTGTTGATAGCGACCAGTGAGCAAGCCTGCTCGTGATGGGCTACAGACTGAGGCAGTCACGTGTCCGTCAGTGAATCGAATGCTGCGTGCAGCAAGTCGATCGATGTTGGGTGTGTGAATATCAGACGATCCCTGAAAACCGAGATCAGCCCACCCAAGATCATCTGCCAAAAAGATGAGAATATTCGGTGGTTTGGCTGACACAGTACATGAGCAACACAAAAAAATAATGAGGCAGGCAATAGTGTGTTTCATAGTTGCTTCTCTTGACTGTGATGAAGGTTTCTTGAATGGATGATTCAGGGTGTCACGAAATGCATTTTGACATGTGGTCCAGCCGTTGGGATATCAAATACGTCAGTCTTTGTCGACCAGCCGGCCTGTTCATAAAAACCGATAGCAGTCGTACGTGCATTGCACCACAACGGCCAGCTTGGTTTTTCTTGTCTTGCCGCATCAATTGCAAACATTAAAAGCAATTGACCAATGCCTTGCCGCTGATGCGTTGCTGTCGTTGCCATGCCTCGTAGCTGCCAGGCATCAGAATCATTCCACGTAGACTGAAACAAAGACAGGCAACACAGTACGTTCCTGTCAGCAAACGTACCAAAGTGCCGAGTTGTGTCGTCGAGGTCACCATCAAACTTCGCCGTTTCAAATGAGAGACCGGCTCGTAAGACCTCATGCCGAAGTGGCCAGATCTCTTCGGCTGTTGCTCGCCGAAGAAGTGGTTGTGACAATGAATCAATAGATTTATTTTGTGATGTACTCATCATCAAGGGCTTGCTCACCGAAGAGGCTTATTATCTGTCAAAAGCATGTCGTAGTAGCTTGAGATTTTTCGGGATTGCGATCAATGGATCATCTTTTCCTTCAAATTCAAGTGACACCCAGCCGTTATACCCCGCGTCATGAAGAATCGTGGCAACCTTTGGGTAGTCAATATCAAGCGTGTACCAGGTGCCCCCACCGTTATATGTCTTGGCTTGTACGAAACATGCAGCGGGCGCAAGTGCTTCCATCTGTTGATACATGTCCTCGAGAAAGTTGCCGGTATCAAGTGTGGCCTGAAGCCACGGAGATTGAATAGCCTCAATTATTTTGAGTACACCAGCAGCGGTGCGACCTAGGCCCCAATGGTTTTCAAGTCCGAGGACCACCCCACACTTTTCGGCTACTGGTAAACATTCTTCGATAGATCGAATGACCCAGTTGTACGCATCGTCATCTGTATATCCCTCCAGCCTCGGTTCGATTCCACGGTTTTCCATAAGGGTATCAAAGCTTTTTATTGTACCCCATCGTCCTGTGTTGATTCGCATGGTTGGAATACCAAGACAGTAAGCCTGTTCAATAGAAGCGATTGTTTTTTTGATATTGTCCTGCCGTCGTGTTGAATCTGGTGAAACAAAACCCTGATGTGTTGAAAATCCACATAGTGCAAGACCGTGTGAATGGGCCCGACGTTTCAATTGTTGTAAGTATGTGTTTGAGGATTTGGCCATCTGCATCTCAAGTATTTCAAGCCCATCAAAGTTCATGCGCGCTGCATGGTCGATGCAGGTTTCTATTGGGACTTTTGGACCGCGGAATTGCCAGAATGAATATGTTGAAACACTGAACCGCTGAGAGCGCCCATGATCATGGCTGTCTTGTGCGGTTGCTTTGTGATGTAGACGGGGGACAAATGATGAACCCAGTGTCAGAGCACACGCTTGTACAAAAGTTCTTCGCTTTGCTGGACTGTGCATATGAGACCTGCTGTGAGTGCCGTCACCTATCTGTTTGATACTCAGTTTAGATTATTTACTGATAATTCCTGACGCCATGATATCATGCCCAAAGTGACCAAAATCCTTGAACCATAGTTTGCGAGATTGATATGAACACACGTTTTTCTTTTTTGTTCCTGGTGTTATGTGTTGTATTTGGCGTTGGATTCGCTACAGCGCATGAGAACGTTGAGAAATTACGACATTGGGAAATTCCAAGTAAAGACCCGGATCGTATTATCTTGACATTCAATGGTGATCCAGCCACAAGTCGTGCTGTGACGTGGCGTACAGACGCTACTATCGCAAAGGCAGTTGGACAAATTGCTGAGGCGACTGTGAATTCAAATTTTCAAGATCAGTCTGTGAGTAAGGACGCTGTCACGGAGCCGTGTGATTTAGGTTTGTATAAAAGCAATGCATCTCTCATCGTGCATTACCATAGTGTGATCTTTGACCAGCTCAAGCCCGATACAGTCTACGTTTATAGAGTTGGTGATGGTGATGCCCGTTGGTCAGAGTGGATTCAATTTCGAACGGCACGTGCTGAATATGCCCCAACACAATTTATCTATTTCGGTGATGCTCAAAATGACGTCCTTTCGCATTGGTCGCGCGTGATTCGCCGAGCACACCAGACCGCACCGAATGCCTCGTTTGTTGTGCATGCCGGTGACCTGATTAATCAGGCCCACCGAGATTATGAATGGGCACAATGGTTCAAAGCAGGAGGTTTTTTGCATAGCCAATGCACAGCGATACCAGTTGTTGGTAATCATGAATTCACATCACTTGGTGGTAAAAAATCACCGCGGAGGCTGGCTATCCAGTGGCGGCCACAATTTTCGCTCCCTGTTGAAACAGAGTTGTCACCACAATTGCATGAAACGGTCTACACCATTGATTACCAGGACATTCGAATAATTGTTCTTAACTCGAATGATGACTTGGAGGCGCAGTCCGAGTACCTCAAAAAACAGTTAGAGAATACGACTGCAAAGTGGAAAATAGTCACCTGCCATCACTCGGTGTTTTCACCGGCCAAGGGCCGCAATTTTCAGTTTGCTCGTGACCATTGGAAACCACTCCTCGATCAGTATGGTGTTGATCTGGTGTTAAATGGTCATGATCACACCTACGCTCGTGGACACGTGCCAGTCCGAACTGCTGATGGCAGTGCGAGCAATGACCTTGGAACTGTCTACGTTACATCAGTGAGTGGACCCAAACAGTATCGTATAGATGATGAGCAGATGAGAGGATATGCAGTGGACGGGTACAGCCGAGATAAAAAAGGCGAGCAGACCCAGTTCTACCAGGTGATCAGTGTCGAAGGAGAAACACTTACATATGTGGCCTATACAGTGCTGGGCGATGAATATGATCGAGCTGTCATTGTGAAGGATTTCAGCACAGGAAGAAAAGAACTCAGATAGAATATGTCTGTTCTATATGCGTGCCTGGTCCAAAGCCATTGATAATAAGAATGTATGCCAGAAAACAGACGTCTTACGTCTCTGCTACCGATCAGTTGCAGTGAAGACGTATTACAGAAAAACTACTTTATTCATCGCTAGAATGAAGTCAGTTGGTGTCCAGTGAGTGAGAAATAATGTCGACTGCAGATCAAAGTATTGCGTGCCAAATCCCGCACCTGCTCGCGGGTCAAGTCCAGACACTCGATCCGGCAGAGGATAATCAAGTTCTTCGTCTTCTCTATGACTACGAAACAGTGCAACTCAATCAAGGTGCATTTAGTCGTCATGTTCAATTCGCCGGCACTGAGCGTTCAGCACTTTATGTTGAGGAATATGGGGCTCGTTCTCACAACCTAGGGGCTCTACGAGGAGACCGTCTGGCTTTCTGTCTCCCGATCATGGAGACAGACTCAAGGTGGTGGGGGAGATCAATCTCGGACGGAGTCATGCCAATGAGTCACTCAGGGAAAACAATTCACGCGACGTTTGATGCAGGACAGCGTCATGTTGTGGTGATTCTTGACCGACAGTGGTGTCTCGAGAAATTAAGTAAGGGAGTGGTGGGCGAGGTACTCAATATTGAGAATATTGTTAATCCTCAGAATTCTTTTTTTCTCGAAATTCATCCACTGCAGATTCAAAGGTGGTCACAACGGCTTTGTCGACTTTTGACTCGGG
>JAUWWJ010000351.1 GCA_030616935.1 Planctomycetaceae bacterium | reverse complement strand
TGAAGCAGCAGTTCGTTCTCGAGCAATCTATTTTCCTGGTTCAACAGTCGGTAATTTCAGCCGATTTGAAGCAGCCTCGCTGCTGCGAACATTTGGAACCATGATACAGGAGCAGCCCGACGATGAGTGGTCTGGCGTCGCAGGCGCAGTCGTTGTTGGTTTCGACTGTAAGAAAGATCAGGGGCGGATGGAAGCCGCTTATAACGACGCCGAGGGGGTTACTGCGGAATTCAATTATAATGTTATCGATCGACTTGCTACCGAGTTGGGCGTGGCACTCGACCGTGATAAGTTTTCTTTCCGGGCTGATTGGGTTGAGGATGAAGGTGCCATTGTCAGTCGACTATGGGTGGATGAAAGTCACTCCGTTGAAATGGCTGGTTCTGTTGTCACTTTTGAAGCCGGTGAGGCAATTCGTATGGAGGAGTCTCACAAGTATACTCCAGACGAGTTCGAGCTCCTTGCAGAGAAGAGTGGTCTTGCCATGGAGAAAATCTGGACAGACGACGCTGGCGACTTTGCCGTGGCATGCTTGCGACCACTTTCAATTTGACACAATTGCTACGTAAAACACTGTCTGTGTGGTTAGGAGTTGTCCGGAGAGCATGCACGTTCCCGCTATAGAACTCGTTGCTCTTACGAAGTGTTTTGGCAATTCCAATGAGCCCGCAGTGAAATCAGTCGATCTTTCTATAGCGCAGGGAGAGGTCCTGGCGATCGTTGGTGGATCGGGCAGTGGGAAAACAACGACGTTGAAGATGATCAACAGACTCATCGAGCCAACGTCCGGCTCAGTAAAGGTGATGGGCGAAGATGTCACAAATGTCGATCCGGTGGGTCTACGGCGGTCAATTGGGTACGCCTTTCAGGGTGTTGGTCTGTTCCCTCATATGACTGTCGGCCAAAACGTCAGTGTCACGCTCCAGTTACTGGGATGGACAAAAGAGGCGATTGGTGAACGTGTGAACGAGTTGCTCGCAATGGTTGATCTGCCTGCTGATGAATATAAAGGACGCCTTCCGTCAGAACTTTCCGGTGGGCAGCAGCAACGAGTGGGATTTGCAAGAGCACTCGCGTCGAATCCACAAGCGATTTTGATGGACGAACCATTTGGTGCACTCGATCCAATTACACGCGATGCCTTGCAGCAAGAGTTCCGAGCACTCCAGAAAAAACTCGAGCTGAGCGTGGTCCTGGTGACACACGATGTGTCCGAGGCGGTGCTTCTTGCCGATCGTATTGCAGTGATGCACAAAGGTGAAATTGCACAAGTTGCAACTCCCGGGGTCCTGTTAACCTCCCCCGTCAATGAGTATGTAGCCCAACTGATTGATACGCCCCGTCGCCATAGTGACTTTATTGAGTCACTACTTCATGGAAGCGTTGCTGGAGGTGAATCGTGAGTCCCCGGCTCTATCTTTTATTTGAACAGTTGCCGGATCTTTTGGGCGGCCATCTCACGCTTGCTGTTCCGGCGATATTTTTCGGTGTGCTTATCAGCCTTCCTCTTGGCGTGCTCTGTGTGAAGTCTGCAGCCATACGCGGCCCTGTCATGTCATTGGTATCGCTTGTTCAAACAGTTCCGAGCATCGCGCTATTGGCAATCATGGTTGCCTTGTTGGGGGGTACCATCGGCTATTGGCCAGCATTTATAGCCTTGCTGATATATAGTATTTTACCAATCATTCGAAACACCATTGTCGGGTTAGAGTCCGTCGATCCAGCCATGACTGAGGCCGCGAAAGCTGTTGGAATGCGGCCGCTGCAGCAACTGTTCTGGGTTGAATTGCCCCTTGCTTTGCCTGTGATTCTTGCAGGCATACGGACAGCGACTGTCTGGGTTGTCGGTATTGCGACGCTCTCAACTCCTGTTGGTGCGCCGAGCCTCGGCAATTACATTTTCAGTGGTCTCCAGCTTCGAGACTGGCAACGCGTGATTTTCGGCTGTGTTGCCACAATGACATTGTCGCTAGTCCTGGACCAACTGATTGCGGTCATCGAGAAGAGTATTCAATCACGACATAAAATCTCTCTCATTCTCGCGTCGTGTGCCATTGTTGCCCTCGTTGCGATTGGTATCGTGCCAGGTGTGATTAGCCGAGAAACTGCCGGGTTCTCGAAGTTGCAGGAACAGGGGAGTGATTCCACAGAATCGAATAAAAGTGGTCCATCACGGCCCGCACTCGATGGACAGGTTATTCGTATTGGTGCCAAGGGATTCACGGAACAGTTTATTCTGGCTGAGCTTATTCGGGAAAAAATCGAGGCGGCCGGCGGCACGTCTGAGGTGCTGAGTAATATGGGGTCGACAATTGTTTTTGACGCCCTTGCAAGTAATACAGTCGATGTTTACGTCGGATACACAGGGACGATTTGGAGTACGGTCTTGAAGGAGACAGATCCGATAGGTCGTGTCGCGATGCGAGCCGCCGTTGCCGGTAGGTTATATGATGAGTACGGCATTGTTCTTGCTGGCGCATTGGGGTTTGAGAATACGTATGCACTTCTCGCCAAAAGCCAGACGCTGCAACGGTATAACCTCCGGCAGATTGGCGATCTAACTCCAGTTGCAGAAGAACTCACGATTGGTGGCGACCCAGAGTTTTTTGGGCGACCGGAATGGCAGCGAGTACGCAGGATTTATGCATTGGAGGATATTACTGAAGTTGGAATGGATTCCACGTTTATGTATCAGGCGGTGGCAGATGGGCAGGTTGATGTTGCTGCGGGTTTTTCTACCGACGGGAGAATCGACGCCTTTGATCTTGGTGTCCTAGGCGATCCGAAAGGGGCGTTTCCACCCTACGACGCGGTCCTGCTTCTGTCACCACAAGCAGCGAAGAACAAGAAACTCGTGCACGCCCTTGAGCCAATGCTGAATCGAATATCGGTTTCAGCAATGCGGACCGCAAATCGCCGCGTTGATGAGGACGGAATCACACCAAAAGAGGCAGCAGGTACTATGCTCAATGACTAAAGCACAGGTGGGCCCGCATGTTCGCTAAGATAGCGACTGGTACCACCAGGCTAGGTCGGTTCGACTGTGGCGAC
>JAUWWJ010000353.1 GCA_030616935.1 Planctomycetaceae bacterium | reverse complement strand
GAATCTTTGTTCATCGAAGTCTCGTCCGACCAATTGAACTGTTTTAGGGTATCCCGGATAGCGGGCAACCAGCGTCGTGTTGTCCTGAACAACGAAGTCAACCATGTGACCATCAACGAGGCAATTGATGATTTCGATTGAATCTTCGACAGACCAAGCCACTGACAATTCCCCCCCGGAGTATCTAGCAGCAAGAATTCGAAAGGGCGAGGTGTCCCTTTCTGATAGGTTGATGTGTTCAGGCGCTTTCAGGGTTGGCGGTGAGCCCTGCAATCGAAATTCATTTTGTATCAATTTTTCGAATTCATCGATTGAGATCGACATATTACTCATCAATTCACAGTTACCTTTATCGACTGTCATACCAAGGGCTGCATGGCTACAATTACCACTTCCAAACATAAAGACTACGTCTCGTTCACCTTCGAATGCGTAAAACTTGGCGTGCAAAACTCGACTGGCTTGATGGTCTTCGGATCTGGTAGGTTCGACGCTCTGGATAACAATATTGTCCGGCAAAGTCACAGCCGCTTCTTGCGTCAATGTTGAGCGACCACTCTGTATAAGAAGTCGCACTGGTTGATCGCCTATCGCACCAGATAATCGCTTAATCATCTGGCCAGTCTGGTCAAAGAATGGGGAACAAACCGTTAGACGCTTCACATCCATGCCCTCAAGTCTCTCAATCATTTGACCTAACAAGGCTGGTTCTGACCCAAATCTTCCAAATAAGGGATTCAGTCCAGTTGTATTACGTACCCAGGGATGTGTTTTATCTTCAAACGCCTCTGCAAGTTCTTCACGAGGCATTCTATTTAGCGGCGTGAACTCAATAATCTTTTCCAAAAACTGGCGAAACCATGAGAATACAGCCCCTCCATCTTGGTCAGTATCAAAACGGCTCCAGATCTCCGCGTTTTCCTTCCAGCCGGCAAAACCGACATTCCCGCTGCCCATAAAAAGGTTTGCTTTGGCTTCCGACACCAACAATACCGCTTTGGGATGAAAACTGAATCCACCGGGCATAGCGATGGGAACCAAACGGTAACGCACGCCTATTCCCGAAAGCCAATTTCGAAGGTGGGCATAACTTTCCTGAACTCTATCGGCATCGGCGAAAATAGTTAGCTTGGGATGGCCACATTTTCGCAGAATTGGAAGGAGCTTGGCCTGAATAAACATTAGATCAACTCCATAGGTGAGTACAAAGACGTGCGTCAAGTCTTGGTGCTCAGCAATTTGATCGAGCAGATCCAGTCTCATTTCTCCTCCCTCAATTGATGAAGAAGGCGACCCGTTTTGGCATTCGTCTGAAAACGGCTGTTTTTAACTCGCTCGCATAACCCCAGGTCTGCCAAGACTCCCAGCACATTTCCAAGGCGGCTATTGCTGTATCCAGCTTGTACATCCAATCCCGTGGGTCTGAACATCGAACCATCTGGGTAGAACCGCAGCGAACATCGCATACCATGAGACATTTTCCGCCAAGTCGTAGTCAAGTGTGCATCCAAAACAACTTGCTCAACCAGGTTGGTCAGAACTTGTAGGACAGATTTTTCATCTGCATTACGGAGAACATCAAATGCCTGTTCCATTCTTGCAGAAACATCATTTCGTTGTTCGGGAATATTCTGACACTCCCTCAACGATTTGGTCTGGCGACGACATATTTCCAGTAATGCCAACGCTGAAACAGCTACTATTCCAGCCTCAGATTTCCTCAATCCGTACCGTTCAATAGGACCATCCAAGAATGACTCGTAATTTAAATGTTGCTGAAACTCATGAAACGGTTCATTTACGGATATCTGTTCTACACCAAGAACTGAGGCCAACGCTGGTGAGAGATTGGTATTCTCAGCTTCATCTGCCAAATATACCATTACATCAGATAATCTGGCTTGGCCTTGTGCTAGTATGGAGCAGGTTAAAGCTTGCAGTAATAACTCCAAAGCAAAATGACACCGGCGGCGCAATTCGTACTCAGTCCACGCTAATTCTACAGGAAGCAAGGAGGCACCCGAATCGATAGCTTTTCGATACGTCGAAGCTACAATCTCTGCTGCAGATTTGTCTGAGTCGACCGATATCGATTCCAAAGCCCAACACACCGTAGCCAGAAAATTCTCGTATTGTCCTGATGAACCTGTAGCGTAGGGAGTAAACAACGCTTCTTCAAGCAATTTTCGTTCTGGCTCGCATTCAGCATGCGAAAAACCATTTACGGAAAAATACTGGCCTTGTGTTTCCAGAAGCGAAGGAGTAATTTTCCCACCGTTAAGAATAATTGCTACCAAATCATTTCCCTGCATCAGCCTCTCTCTGATATCGAACATTTCCTTACCCCTTGGGGGGATGCTAGCGGGTAGATTCGTGCCCTGAAGTGGGTTTGCCAGCAGGCCAATCGCTCGTGACGGAGCTGCATACGTTCCGAAAACAGCCCGGCGTTTTTTAGTGGGAAGACTGACTTCATGGCCGCTGAGTAGTCTTTCTACTTCCTTTCCATGAACTGTTCTTTTACTGCCGATTACACCGTATATGTTTCCTGTTTCACCACGGCTCTTGCCAAGTGCCGATGCCGCTAGGATAATGAATTCCAATCGGGTGAGTATCTCTCGGAATCGAGTCTCTTTAAACTTGGATCTTCCACGCCCTTTATCTAACTCACGTTGATAGAAGAGATTGAGAAACCACGGCAGGATGCTCATGTAACGCGCGCGGTAAGAAATCGTCGTGATTCCCGATACCCACCGGGCCTCCAGTGACTGGTCCAAACGGCGAATACCAAGAATATCAAGACCCTTGGTTTTGTTTTGCTCTCCTTTATTCCAGAAAATTTGCATAACGACGCTTTATTATTCTACTAACTGAACCAGACGGTGAACTATCAAGAATCAGTCCCATATCACGCTTGAGCAAAAAGAGCTGCTCACTTAAATCGAAAACGAAACTATTATCCCCTTGTACCAGACAGGTATCATCGGCGTTTCTCCATTAAGAATTTATTAAAAATAAACACAATTCACCTCGCTTTCTTGTCTTTTATT
>JAUWWJ010000303.1 GCA_030616935.1 Planctomycetaceae bacterium | reverse complement strand
TGAAAATGAACCGCCTTCAGGCCCCAACAAAACAAACCCAACTTGTCGCGGCGTAGCTCTGAGCGAAGCCGGATCAAACCCAATTTCTTCAAAGGCCAAAATGAACTTAAAATCGCTTGCCAAAAAATCTGGCCACACCCTCAACTTTAGACGGCTGTATTTTCGCCTTGAGAATTGCTTACTGCAGTGTCATAATCATCATAAGGCTTCCTTGGCCTGTCGTGACTTGGCCCCGCCAAGCGAGCAAAGATGGGCAGGAACATAGGAATTTGTTCGGAGAATATCGACAAAATGCTCAATTTAACGGAAAAGGATATTTTCAAAGCAGTGTCAATCGATGAGATATTGGATGTAATCGAGACATCGATGTACCTATACGAAAAGAAAGAATTCCATATGCCACAAAGACTCCACATAGATCACGAAGAAAACACTTTACTACTCATGCCGTGTTTCACCAAGGATTGCTTTGGAACCAAACTCGTAACTCTGTTCCCAGGGAATCCCGAAAAGCATATTCCCGTCTTGAATGGAATAATGGTTCTCAATGATGCACAAATGCCAAGACTCATGGCACTGCACAGATAGATTTGGTTAGTCAATTTGAGTTGGATTACAAATGGTACGAAAGGATTGATTAATGAATAAAATATTTCAAGGTGTCTATGCTGTTATTTGCACGCCCTTCACACAAAATGATAAGGTAGACGAGACGGCCTTGAGAAAGCATGTTAGGTTTCTTGTCGATGAAGGAAAAGTCCACGGTATCATCCCAAATGGCAGCACCGGAGAGTTTACAGCCTTGTCTGAAGAGGAACGCAAAACAATAGCTAAAATTGTCATTGACGAAGTGGCAGGCAAGGTGCCGGTGGTTGCCGGTACGGCGTCGGTTTCCACCAAAGAGACGGTCATGTACACCCAGCACGCTGCAAACATTGGTGCCGATGGCGTGATGATCGTCCCCCCCTACTACTGCCACCCCAACAACGAGGAAATCTTCGGCCATTACAGAACCATAACAAAAAACAGCGACATTGAGATTATCGTGTATAACAATCCGAGCACATCGGGAGTAGACATGAAGCCGGAGCTGATTGCACGCTTAGCCGAGTTTGAAAGAATCTCGCACGTTAAGGAAAGTTCAGGGGATATCACCCGAGTGGCTGAAATACAAAGGCTCTGTGGTAACAAAATGAGGGTCTTCTGTGGCTGCGATAATCTGTCACTGGAGATGTTCATCATGAGGGCGGTCGGCTGGATCGCACCTGTGGCGAATGTGCTTCCTCAATTATGCGTTGAACTGTATGAACTCGCCTCGGTTGAAAAAGAATTTGAAAAAGCCAGGGAATTATATTTCAAATTGCTGCCACTGTTTACCATCTTTGAAACAACCGGACAGTACATCCAGCTAACCAAGGCCGGCTTGGGGATTCTTGGCAGACCTTACGGCATTCCAAGAAAACCGTTATTGCCACCTACGGATGAACATAAACAGCAACTTAAGGAAATATTAGCAACACTTCCGACTTGAAGTCTTTCCGGCGCGGTTGATAAAATGGATGTTGGCTTTGTATTGAAAGCCATTAATCCTACACCAAATATTACATTTGGATATTTTCCCAGTCGTCCTCAAGCAAATCGAAGAAATGAATTGTTGACTGTCTGGATTGGTGTTTGCCCATCAGAATTTGACAGCCTTTCGCCCCCATTAGGTTTGCCGCTACTGCAGCAGTAAAAGGTGGCGTCCCGAGTTCTTTTTCTAAGCCTTCATGCTGGCCCTGGTAATGTTTCTCCAGAATTTTGCTGCCGGGCCAAACGACACCCACTTCACCATACCATCCGGCGATGGCACCGTGGACCAGCGGACAGTTTGATGCCGAGCATTTTTGTGCGAGAACCAGCCTGTCGTCAATATTATCCAGGCAGTCAAACACCAAGTCAGTCTTTTCCCAAACTTCATCAGGTAGCTCATCAAGACGACTCTGAAAACCGGTAAACTCAACGGCTTTATTAATCTTCTCCAGACGCTCCTTTGCTTCGTTGGTCTTTTCCTTTCCGAAGTTAGCTTCATTTGACAACAACTGCCTGTTCAGGTTGGTTTCCTCGAAAACGTCAGGGTCTACTGCAATAATTTCCCCAATACCCACACGGCCAAGCTGCTCAAGTAATTGTCCACCCAGACCGCCGAGGCCCACTAATACCACCGTGCTTTCAAGAAGCTTCAACTGCCCCGCGTAAGAGAAAGTGCCCAGATTGCGCAGATAACGCTGAGGAGCAACACCCTTCTTAATAGCGAGCCATTCGACCTTCCTAAGGCAAATGCTGGTTTCAGCTGAAATTCTTTCCACCTGCTGCATAGCAATCTCTGAAGCTTCACATCCCGCAAAATACGGCTCCCAAATTCTTTCTTCATCGGGGCTAATTATGCTTGTAACCGATTTCACCAAAATCAGCCTCCACCTATGGCAGGAGGGAATATATAGACCAAATCACCATCAGAAAGGACCTTATCAAGGTCTTCCTGCTTGCCATTTACGGTAATGATACGAACGAGCTTGAGGGGCAATCCAAGCATTTCTGCCAAACCGCGAACGGTGGCGCCCTCTTTAACATCCACCCTGCCGTCCGGGTGATTCTTCAGATATTTGGCAAACATACTCATGAGTTTTACGTTGACAAACATCAGACATACCTCATTGAACTGTTTTTCACTACGCCAAATTCAGCCTTTTCAACGTTTCCTTCGTCGGCTCCCCATTTTCATCCCAGCCTCGCAAAGTATAGTAATCTTTCATCAAGCTTTCAAATGGTATCGTCTTGCCGGCACGGAAACCTTCCTTTGCCGCCTTGAACATCTTCCTGGGAAGGATGTCCGAGGCCTTATTATAACCATCCCGAATATTGTTAAGCCTCTGCACTGTGAAACCTCGCTGGCCAGCAAGCATCAAGTCATCGACAGAATAATCCCATCCAGTAATTGCGTTAAACATCTCAGCAACGTCGGTCAAGGACCAGTCACCGCCATCCACCATAAACATGCAAAGCACAAGCGAATTGATCAAAACTCCAAGGTCCTGACACTTTACGGCCAATCTGCTCTGATTCTCTTTTTCAAAGAACTTCACCGTTCCCTCTTTGATGCCAACTTCGGAAATGAAAAAGCCGGCCATTTCGACGTCCTCGCAAGGACCACGGAAATGACAGGCACCACGTGTTCCCGTAGCATAAGTAGGCGCCAGCGAAATACAGGCCCGTGGATCGTGCCCAGGAAAATCCAAACCCTTGCAATGCACGACCTCAGCTACAGAGTCTTGATGAATCTTCTTAGCCGCCTCCAAAGTGCCTTCAGCAAAGACCGCACCAAAACCTTCCCGTCGTCCAATCTGCTCGACCAAAGCAAATAATACCCTCGGATCACCCCATTTCAGTTCCAATCCATTAGTATCGGCAGTTGTAATCCATCCTTTTTCAAAACACT
>JAUWWJ010000056.1 GCA_030616935.1 Planctomycetaceae bacterium | reverse complement strand
TTGTTTGCCTCGTACATTCAACTTGTAGCCGGAGCTCAGTTGCGTCATTTAGATTCAACAGTGGGGCCGGTTACGTTTCGTTGGCTCTTACTATTTCACCTCGTCGGTGCTGCGACAGTTGCAGTATTGAGTCTGGCGGCTGTGTGTGAGTCGTTCGGGTTTTTGGGTGCCAGTGGTTCTCGGAACGTCGGTCGTCGATTCTTGTCATCGACGATACTGTTTTTCGTTTGTAGTCAAGTCCTTCTCGGGTTTGGGGCCTGGATTGTTAGCTGGGGACTGCCGCTTGGGTTGCTGCCGGACTCTGTTGCGAGCAGAGTCCCCGAGACGACTGCGGTAGTTGTTGCAAGGAGTAGCCTGTCTTCGTTTGTTGTGACGGGGCACGTTCTTGTTGGAATGATGATACTTGGAACAAGTGTTGTTTATTGTATTGCGAGTGGCGGGCTGCCCGAGGCAACAGGTGTCAAACTAGTTTCTCGGCGGAGGGCATTAGCGTGACGCAGTTAGTTGCCCAGCATCATCTCGCCTCTCCCCCATCATCTGCCATTCCTGACGCGGCGACACACCCTCGTGTTGCAACAAGACGCTCTGTGCTCGCGGATACCTCACAACTCGTGAGGCCGCGCATCGCAATGATGGTGCTTGTGACCGTGTTTGCGGCAATGTGGCTCACATCAGGTTCTCGTGAATTGAATTGGTTGTCTGTTGTTGGCGTTTTGTTTGGCACAGCAGTCGTAGCAGCGAGTTCGAGTATCGCAAATCAAATTCTTGAACGACACACAGACAGACTGATGGCCCGTACGGCGTCACGTCCTCTTGCGGCGGGACGACTGTCGAATCGCTCTGCTTGGCTTCTCGTTGCAGTGGGTTTCATTGGAGGCTCTGGATGCGTGTGGTTGGCCGGAAACCTGCAGGCGGCATGCGCGGCAATGCTTACATGGATTCTTTACGTTGGGGTCTATACGCCTCTGAAAAGAATCACTCCACTCAATACAGCAGTTGGCGCTGTGGCAGGTGCGCTACCGATTGCAATTGGCTGGCTTGCTGCAGATGGCCCGCAGCAGTTATTGGCTGGTGACATTTCTGCATCGCTCGCTGTAGCAGCCCTTGGCACAGTGCTCTATCTGTGGCAGTTCCCTCACTTCATGGCCATTGCTTGGCTCTATCGCAAACAGTACGGGGTAGCAAATCTTAAAATGCTCACTGTTACTGACCCAAGCGGTTTACGAGCAGCGGGGCAGTCGTTAGCAGCGGCTCTCGCCATGATTCCGGTCAGTTTGGCAATGGCAATACCAAGCGGCAGTATCCGGATGTTCCTCACGGCAGCACTCGCATCTGCCGTCTATGTGCTTGTTTCCGTAAACTTTGCTTTCCGACGAGATGATCGGTCCGCCCGCATTCTTCTCTTTACTTCGCTGGGTGTGCTTTTGATTCTTATGACGTCTGCAGTAGCCTTTAGTGCCCCAAAGATATTGACAGGTTCGTACCTCTAGTTCTTTTTTTGTTTTTGAATTACCACACGACTCAAGATATTCGACACGTTTTATGAATGCTTCAGCTGCCATTGGCCATGAAAGCCACGGACACCATGGGCCAGTCCTCCAATATCAACCCGGTTTGCCGCTCTCTCGAGGCAAACTTATCATGTGGCTTTTTCTGTCGACCGAAATTATGTTTTTTGCGGCCTTGCTCGGCAGTTATGTTGTCCTTCGTTTTGGTGCTGCTGTGTGGCCCAAGCCTCATCATGTGCACCTGAGTGAGCCAATTGGCGCTTTTAATACGTTTGTGCTCATTTGTTCTAGCGTCACCGTTGTACTTGCACTTGAGGCAGCCCGAGCAAATAAGCGGTCTCTCGCAAAGGCGTGGATGCTCATTACTCTTATACTGGGCTCTCTTTTTCTTGGTGTAAAAGCGTATGAATATTCCTCCAAATTTGACCATGGTATTTATCCCTGGGCTCCACGTGGAAGAATTTATGAGCGTCCTGATCTCTATTACGGTTCAGCCGTGCGAGCAAGACTGAGTGATCCGGCAATCCTTGCGAAGGTGAAGGAGCTTGATGGGCGACCTGAGAGCGAACTATCAGATGCAGAGATCACGGGACGTCGCCGCCTAAAGCAAGTCAGAGACATGGTTAATAACCCCGATCAGCAGGCGTTTGATCTTGCAGTTGTTGCAGATCAGATCATGCCACTGCCTGGAGAAGGTTCCGATAGCCATGACCATGGCGGTGGACTCAATGACACATTTGCATGGCTTCAATTACCTGCCGTGATACCCGGAGGGAATATGTGGGCGAGTACCTATTTCTTCTTGACTGGATTTCATGCAATCCATGTCATTGTTGGGTTGATTGTATTCAGTATTTTACTTCTGTATGAACTCGGTCCTAAAACCGCTGGTATGATTGAAAATGCCGGTCTTTATTGGCATTTTGTAGATCTCGTTTGGATATTTCTTTTTCCACTTTTGTATTTGTTTTGAAGATATTTGTTGAAAATACTTCAGTTCGCTTTGTAAGAAGGCAGTTATGAGCAATTCAGAGCCCCACAAGAGTTCGAATGTAACGCACGGGCCAATTACTTCTCCAGGTAAGTTGCCTGAAGATATTGAAAATGTTGCAGAGGACGAGCAAGCACATGAGCAGCATGGCGGGATTATGCAGTACATGGCTGTGTTCGTCGCTCTATGCTTCTTAACAACAATGTCGTTCTTGACCTACTCGCCCTATTGGCCGTGGAGAGATGAGCCGCAGGTCGGCTGGGCCTTCATGATGGCCGTTTCGTGTACCAAGGCATTGCTCGTGGTGCTCTTTTTTATGCATGTCCTGTGGGAGGCTAACTGGAAGTACGTGCTCACAATTCCTGCAGCCATGATGGCCATTTTCCTGACTATTATGTTGATACCAGACATTGGGCTGCGAAACCGTATGGTCGCTCAGGAACGTGGCCTCCACATGGCCCGTGGTTCCGATGTTTCGCTGTTAGAAAAAGCTGCATCCGCCAATTCATCAGGTGAAGTTGAGAAGCATGACCACGAATAAATTACAAAGTATAAAGCGAGCTGCTTTCTTTACACTGCTGGCCACCAGTTTCTTTGGCTGTGGCGATTCCAGTAATTTAGAAAAGTTGCAGGCTCGTTCGAAGCCTGTCAGCCTAAACGAAAGCCAAAAATCCTCCGATGCGAATCCAGTTTCATTAGGTGAACCTGCAGCCAGATTTGAATTGACGGATCAGGAAGGGAATCAGTTCGATTCGGCAAGCCTGAAAGGCAAGGTGTGGATGGGCAGTGTTTTTTTTGCCAATTGTCCGGGCCCATGTTTCCGTGAAAATCAGGCAATCGCTGATATCCTTCGTGAGATAGACGACCCGAATTTTGTTGCTGTAAGCCTGACTTGTGATCCTGAGAATGATACTCCTGCGGCGTTGGAGCATTACGCCGATCGTTTTGAGGCAGATCCTCAGCGATGGAAGTTCTTAACAGGAGATATGGATGTTATCAAACGGGTGGGCACAAAGACATTTTTGCTGCCAGTAGAAATAGGCGTGCATTCTGAGCGAGGCGCTGTGTTTGACCGCGAGGGACGACTCCGTGGCAGTTACCATCTGTTGCAGGAAGACAGAGTGGAACGGCTGAAAAAACTCATTCGTGATGTCCTGGCAGAAGAAGATACGTCTGTCAATGTCGAGGGACCGAATTAATGGGTTATGAGTGGCTTGCGACATTTAATGCGGTTCTCAACGGTATTGCCGCTGTGCTTCTTGTGGCGGGATGGGTTCTCATTGCACGTGGCAACTGGAAAGCGCATCGGGCGGTCATGATCGCAGCTTTTTCGGTTTCAACAATTTTTCTCATTTCATACCTGGCCTACCATTATTTGGTTGGTCACGTTTCGTTTGGCGGGCAGGGGCTGATACGGGTCGTGTACCTTGGCATTTTAGTGTCTCATATTATTCTGGCAGTTGCAGTTCCAGTGCTGGCAGTCGCCATGTTCGTTCTTGCGTTTCGTGGCAGGTGGCATCGTCATCGGCAATTGGGGAAGGTCACGTTGCCAATATGGCTGTATGTATCAGTGACTGGTGTCATCATTTACTTCATGGTGTACGTGTTCTACCCAAGCCGAAAAGACCATGCCAAAACAGTGCTTAATCAGAAATGCACGTGTTGTTCGTTAGCATAAAGAACAACACCATTGACAGAGTCTTCTTTCAAGATCAAATGATTTGTGGGATCTGATTTTTAGACAACGACCTGATGTGTCTAAGTAGCCAACTCGCTGCCATGTAGCGCGAAACGCTTGTTTTGTGACGAAGTAAGGTGTAAAGCTACGTGGGGAGTGGCGAAAGCCTCCGGATTCTTCGTTTTTGCCAGCACCGAGTAGAAAATGCTCGTCCCTGTCTTGGGGCGAGGAATTGTCTACAATTAAAATATGAAAAGGTACGTGGTTCTCGGTTTGTTCGTGTTGATTGTCAGCATTGCTGTGGGTAGTGATGCGTGGGGTTGCCCAACCTGTAAGGACGGGCTGCAGGCAGCTGACAGCGAGGGTGCGAATATAGCTCGTGGATATTTCTATAGCATTCTTTTGATGATTGCTATGCCGTTCACGCTTGCTGGATCATTCGGTCTTTATGTCTGGCGAGAGATGCGGCGGCAACAGCATGCTGAAGGCGTCAATGCCTCCAACATCGTCGTCCCTGCGACCGGGTTGCCTCATGTTTCCGATGGTTCTCCGGGAAGCTCGCATGAAAATCATGTGCCAAGTGTATCGACCTGAGAACTTGCAATTTCTCTACGTACGGATGCAGAGCACGACAGCACTCCTTCTTTTGTTCGTACTTAGGGTCGCAACTGCATCATCGGCCGTTCAGTCGCCAGCAGAGTATTTTTCGACCTGGGGGCTTTCTCCGGCATACGTACAGGAACAAACTACAGCCATTGCTGGGCGAGATGAATTCTCTCTTTCCAGTAACGAATTCAAACTGATTGTTCGAATGCTGGACCGCTTCCAGGGGGCCCCGAATCAATGGCGGCAGGAATGGACCAACAGTTCAGTTGAATTTAAAAGTAGCCAAGCAAAGAAGTGTCAGGAGCAATGTCGGTCCGTTCGAATGCGTGGGCAGATCACCAAGGCCGTCAGGCTAACAGCCCCAGATGATGTGGCAATGATCACAAATTCAAAAGACATCTTTGCAGTGCAACTCCAGCTGAATAACACAGAGACGGCGTGGCTGGTGGTGCCTGATCTTCCCGTTGGTCTACCCGTCGATAACAGTCTCGATGAAATATGTGGGGCTTCAGCGATCCTACTTCACGTCCCGGATCACGTAGCAAACACGCAAAAAGAAAAGCAGATTCTGGCGGTAGCTCCGAGACTGAAGTGGTGGCCACAGACGCCGTTTGGACGACTTGGTATGGACTATGGCCTGTTCAATTCTGTTGATGACGGCATGCCTCTACAAGCGTCAGAGGCAGAGGCGTTTTATGCCAGTCTTTCGGCGAGTAAAAGCCAAAAAGACATCCCTGACGCTCCGCTACTTGATGACACGTCGCTGGTGTCATTGCTTGACCCAGCCAGTGACTGGTTGCGACTACATCGCGGTGAGCAGATAGTGCTTAATGGAACAGCTCGCCGTATTACAAAAGTTCTCGTGGAAGCAGGTCGGGATCAGGACATACTCGGCAGTGATCACTACTGGGAAATCTTCGTTTTTGTTGCGACGCCTCTACTCCAGATTGGCGAGGACTTCCAAGACACATACCCACTTGTTTTCTGTTGCACAGAACTGCCTCAGGGGTTGCCCATTGGGGAAGAAGTGAATGAACCAATTCAAATTGCGGGCTTTATTTTTAAGCGATACCGATATGTCACGCAGCGTTTGATTCGTCAGAGGAATGGAGCTGGGGCAGGACGGCCTCAGGAGTCACCACTGCTCATTGGGAAAACCCCGTTTTGGTTGCCAGCAAGGCAGCCACTGCAGTTTCCTGGAGGAATGACTTGGTTGCCTGTACTCACTGCTCTCGCACTGGTTGGTTGGATTGTGAAAGGGTTTTGTCAGGGTAGGCGTCGCTCTCGATTAACAGATACTCTTCCCGACCAAATTCAACTTCCGTAGGACTTTCAAGTTGAAAAAAGTTAGAGAACATCTGATTTCTCGGTCAAATTGACCAACGCTTGTTGATTTTGTGAGATTCGCAACACTGAACACTCGGAAATACTTTTGCGACAGGATTTTAGTCGATTTTCCGAGCCAAAGCGTCATCAAGGAGCCTAGCGTGCTTCCGTTATGCCAGTCTGGGATAACCTCAGTATTTGTGGTCAAGAAGAGTTCCGAGATTTAAATAAGAGGTAAGGAAATGAGACGAGCCAAGATTTCGATTATTGGTGCCGGAAATGTTGGGGCCACGACCGCACATTGGTGTGCAGCTGCAGAGTTAGGCGATGTTGTCCTTCTTGATATCCCAGCAATAGAGGGAATGCCAGCAGGCAAAGCTCTTGATCTCTTTCAGGCTTCACCAATCATGGGTTTTGATTCGAAGATCACAGGAATAACTGATTGGTCTGATACGGCTGCAAGTGATGTCATAGTTGTCACGGCCGGAATCGCTCGAAAGCCTGGCATGAGCAGGGACGATCTCTTGTCCACAAATGCAAAAATTGTAGGTGACGTTGCTGGGCAGATCAAAAATACCAGTCCCGATGCGATTGTCATCGTCGTATCCAACCCACTCGACGCGATGGTGCAACGAACATTTCAGGTACTTGGTTTTCCACCATCGCGTGTGCTAGGTCAGGCAGGCATCCTTGACACGGCACGATACCGAGCTTTTCTGGCTATGGAATTAGGCGTGAGTGTTGAAGATATTACTGCAATCCTTCTTGGTGGGCACGGGGACACGATGGTTCCAATCCCGAGTTGCACGAGTGTTGGGGGTATTCCAGTCACCCAATTGATAGCGAGTGACCGACTTGATTCAATTGTGGAACGGACACGAAAAGGAGGCGCTGAGATTGTCGGTTTACTTAAGACAGGCAGCGCGTATTACGCTCCAGCTGCGGCAAGTGCTCAAATGGTCGAGGCCGTTGTTCGGGATAAGAAGAGGTTGGTTCCGTGTGCGGCCTATTGTGATTCTGAGTACGGTGTCGGTGGCTATTTTGTTGGTGTCCCAGTCATCTTGGGCGGCAGTGGAGTAGAGAAGGTCATCGAACTCTCGCTCTTACCGGATGAAAAAGCTGCATTGGATAAAAGCATTGATGCGGTCCGAGAGCTTGTTGCTGTCATGGGGCGACTGACGGCATAGCCAAAAGGTTCTCTAGCCCCCCCAAGCTTCCTTGCTGGCCAGTTTCTTTCCGGAAAACGTCGCTTTTAACGGGTAAGGCTGCCATTGCCCGGATTGTACGACTGCGTTAAAAACCCGAGGCACGGTGCCACGAACGTGATTGTTCGTGGTGACAACCGCCAGCTAAAGAAACTGGTATGTGCATCGAGAATTTTGCAGAGGAGCCGGAATGGTTAATCAAAGGAACCGCTGGATTGAAGACCAGAGTGGTGTTCATGGTGTGTCATCATGCTGGGATCTGAGTAGCGATTGCTGTGTCCAGCCTGAGGTTGAACAAGATCATGTCTTTTTACCTCTCGGTTACGAGCCGGGGTATGACTATCCGCTGCTTGTCTGGCTTCCACAACCGACTGATACTTCCTTTGACTTGGGTCGTACGATGATGCGAATGAGTCTGCGGAACTATCTTGCAGTGTTGCCTGCTGTTCCCTCTGATTCTGAGAGTTGCTTTCAGGCGATTGACGCAATGGTTGATCGATACAGTGTCCATCGTCGTCGGGCTTATCTTATTGGAGTTGGGGCAGGTGGGGGGAATGCTTTTCGTTTGGCATGTCGAAATCCAGAATCGTTTGCCGGTGTTGTCTCAGTGAACGGTCAGTTCCCTTTCAATGAAGGTTTACTTGGTCAGTTTGAGTGTGTTCGCTCGTTGCCGATGATGCTGTGCTGTGACGAAAGAGCTAACTCGGCAGATTCATTGATGGCCCGTGACAT
>JAUWWJ010000518.1 GCA_030616935.1 Planctomycetaceae bacterium | reverse complement strand
TCAAAACGAACTGATTCTTCTGTGGTACTTTCCTTAGGCTTAATTGTACGTCTCGCAACCTCGGCCAACTCACCATCCGCCTGTTCAACCAACAATCGCACAGTTACTTCACGGTCGGCAAGTCCCTCTAGCCGAACTCGACCAATAACCTCAACTGTATTGCCGAGAAAAACTTTGTCTGGGGCTGTTAACCCTACGACAGATGCATCTCGTGCCTGCGCGGCGCCTCGAGACTGACCGTATGTAATTGCCCAAAGCGGAATACCTCGTTCTCCCAAACGACGTGATTCGGCCTGAGGTGGAAGATCATTTGGCGGGTAGGCGTGTTGACCTCCATCGCTAAGCAAAACAACTGCGGTCAGCGGTTGTTCACCTACCGCACGTATAGCTGACTCCATTGCTGAACCAATTGCTGTTTCCTCAGAAGATGGAAGTCGCTTCCACTCACCAATATCAAGCGTGTCGATGTCTAAAGAAGCTTCTCTAGCTTCACGATCAAAAACCCATGCCCGAATGCGCATGCTTTCATTTCTAATTTCTCCTTCCGTGGACTTCATAGCGGACCGAAGCGTCTCTCGAAGATACTCCCACCGTGTCTTTCCATTTGGACTATCTGCCACATTCATACTCTCGGATGAATCTGCTAACACAAGCACCGTGGCAGGTTCCTGGAGTTGTCTTATCGAAACCATACTTGGCTTCAAAAGGCAAAACAGAAGCACTAGAAATGCAGCTGTTCGTAATGAAACCAGGGTCAGTTGTCGGCCCAGTGACAAACGGCTCTTATCAGGAGCCAAAAAAAACAAGAGGCTAGTAAAGGCAATAGCCAATAATGTAACACCTAGCCATGTACCTGTTGGATCAAAATGAATTGATGTTGTAGTAATAAGTAGACCATTCATAGTCATGATGAATGCTCCATCTCAGAGCCAGTCCCTGTAGGTAGAGGAGGATGTATATTTTCTTCATCCGATCTCACTGGAACTGGTGGGGGTAAGATGGCCCCTGCGCCTCCATCTGCTTGAACACTTTCTACAAATGTCTCTGCCGCACCGGCTTCAGGTTCTGCCCCTTCGCGAGGCGCATAAAACCTATTCGACATCCACCAATCCAAGGCAAGCAAGCCCGCCACTAACAGAAAAACCCACCCAGACAATTCTGCTCCGACCCGGTAGTTCATGACATCACGATCAAGGCTTTCGATGTCGAGTACAATGCGGCGATCAACACCAATCATGAGGGGCAGTTCTTCATTTTTGAGTCGTGAAAAATCAGTGGCTGATTTAGGCAAACGCGCACTGAATCCTTTGACGAATCCGCCTGCTTTTCCACCGGAACCGATTCGGTAATTACCGGGCTGACGAGTCGCAGACACAGCAATGGCTCCTTGCTGCTGATCAATGGCTACTGGAAACGTGTCGCCAAGTGGTGTTCGAACTGTAGCCGTTGGCAAATCATGACGCTGAAGACGAAGCCTTGCAACTTCGCCTGACTTGATATTTAGAGAATCTGGTGTTTCCACGACGTATTCCAAAATCTCATTC
>JAUWWJ010000361.1 GCA_030616935.1 Planctomycetaceae bacterium | reverse complement strand
CTTGAGGGGCATGACTACTACTATTGTCTTGATTACTTTTATTTAACTTCATCTAAAGGTATCACGGTCGTGAAAACTCATGTTCGAGTTGTACGAAGGTGTCAGGGTCTATCGACTCGGCACGAATCTTTTTTTCAAGCCCAAAGTTCTCGTACAGTCGGTCGATCAGGTTCACAGCGTCAGGGCTTTTCTTCCCCCCAGCTAAATTTAAGAGAACACCTCGTAACACCTTCCTGCGATGGCAAAAAATATCACGGACAAACGTATGAAACCGTGATAGGTCAGAGATTTGTGCTCGTCGATGTTCATCCAGGTCGAGTCGCACAATAGCCGAATCGACCTTTGGTCGGGGCCAGAATGCCGCAGGCGGCAGGCTTCGGATAATTTCACTACGGCATTGTGAGCCAATCCAGATGGAAAGCGCGTTGTAAGAATGATGGCCGGCTGAAGCGGTCATGCGATCTGCCATTTCGTATTGAACGGTTACGGTTGCAGAAGCAAAAGGCTTTGATAGCAATAAATTTGAGATGACCGGTGTAGCGACGCAATAGGGAAGATTTGCGACAAGAAGGAACCGTCCCTTTTTTCCCGCGGCTTGCCGTTGTTTCTCAGCTTCATCTAACGCACTAAGAACGTGAGGCGATAACTTGTTTTTTCTGGCTAAAACGTCTGTGTTAACGAGTTGGACGTTGTCAGCGTCGATAAGACGTTCTTGAGCCAGCGTTGCAAGTCGACTGTCGATTTCAATTGTGACCACCCGAAATGCTGATCGAGCGAGCCGTTCCGTGAGGGCGGCAGTGCCACTACCGACCTCGAGGACGATATCGTCAGGTTGTATATCAGCTGTCCTTTCAAGAAGGTCGAGCAGATTTAAGTCAACAAGAAAGTTTTGCCCTTTTTTCGAATCAATCGAAAATCCAACTTCGGAGAAAAGCTTTTTCAGGTAAGCAGTAGTTTGTCGAGTAGCGCTTTTAGTTACGACGTTTTGTTCACTCGTTGCAGTTGCAGTCGTTGCACGTTGGTCATCCTGACGCCTTTTTTCAGATCTTTTTTTTCGCCCTGTTTTCGGTTGTCCTCGGCTTGTTTTTTTCATGAACGTGCTTCCAGCCAACGGCAGACGTATTTAGAAAGAAGGTCGGTTTCGAGATTGACTTCATCTCCAACAGCGAGCTCTCCCAAGGTGGTGTTCTTTAGAGTGTGTGGAATAAGAGCGACACTAAAAGATGTCTCATTGACGTCGACGACGGTTAGGCTCACTCCATCAACAGCGACTGATCCCTTTGCTGCCAACTGGGCCAGCAAGTTTTTTTGGCATGTGAATCGACACGTGACCCAATCCTGTTCTTGAATTTGCTCTTTAAGAATGCCGAGGCCATCGATATGGCCTGTTACGAGGTGACCATCGAGTCGGTTCTGGAGTGTGAGAGATCGCTCAAGGTTAACTTGATCACCAACTTTACAAGTTCCGAAATTTGTACGTTGCAATGTTTCAGGTCCGAGTTGAAACTCAAGTGTATCCTCCTCGGTTTGTACCACTGACAGACAACAGCCATTTGTGCAAATGCTGTCGCCAATTTGTGTCCCGTGAGCCAAGGGGCCTGCGTGTACAGCGAGCCGTACACCGGGTGGCTCATGGGCGATGCGATTGATCTTCCCGAGGTATTGCACGAGACCTGTAAACATTAAAAAATTGTCCTTTGGAGAGTGCCCGGCAGAGCAAAACCCTTTTTTACCGTCGAATAGTTTGGGAAGATACCCAGACAATCGCAGGAATTGTTCACACAGCCGGAGAGAGGCCTCGTTCGTAGCGGTCGTGCGACTTGATACGGTTGTGGTGGCTGAAGAAGTGGTGACTTTGCCAGTACGTTGAAGGGGCTTTTTCCTCAATGGTCCTGCAATGACTTTGAGTACGCATACACAGTTTCGATCATGCCCTTGCGTGAGAGTCTGTGGTCGCCACAATACGACGATGTTGATTGTTTTGAAGCCGATACATTTCGAATCCTGAGGAGTTCCCCAACTATGTCCACAATTGTTGACGTTCATGCCCGCCAAATTCTTGACAGTCGCGGGAACCCTACAGTTGAGGTTGACGTGTGTCTTGCCGATGGAACATTCGGGCGAGCCGCTGTGCCTTCCGGTGCGAGTACCGGTATTCATGAGGCATGGGAGAAACGAGACGGCGACAAGAGTACGTACCTCGGCAAGGGCGTTCTTGAGGCTGTTGAAAACGTGAATAATCGGATTGCTGAGGAGCTCGAGGGATGTGATGCACTCGATCAAACTGGCATCGATATGCGGATGCTTGAGATGGATGGAACGTCAAACAAAAAAAACCTTGGCGCGAATGCAATACTAGGAGTTTCATTAGCGACGGCTCATGCCGCTGCTGAACACTGTGGCGTTCCGTTGTATCGCTATCTTGGCGGCACGACGGCGAGGCTTCTTCCTGCTCCCATGATGACTATCATCAACGGTGGGGCGCACGCAGATAATCCGCTCGATGTTCAGGAGTTCATGGTAATGCCGTTGGGTTTCGATACTTTTGACGATGCGTTGCGTGCTGGTGTTGAAACGTTCCATGCTCTTAAGAAAGTGCTGAGTGAGAAAGGCCTTGCTACATCTGTTGGCGACGAGGGTGGCTTTGCACCACAGATCGGGAGTTGCACTGAAGCGCTCGAAGTCATACTCACGGCGATTGGTAATGCTGGATACCAACCTGGGTCACAGATTGCCATCGCGTTGGATGTTGCAGCGACAGAGTTATACGACGAAGACGCCGGCACTTACTCAATTGAAGGGAAATCTCTGGATTCAGCAGGGATGGCAGCATTTCTAACTGACTTGGCCGGAAAATATCCAATTATGTCTATTGAGGATGGATTCTCTGAGGATGACTGGGAAGGTTGGAAGATTATCAGTGATAAGATTGGTGACAAAGTTCAGCTTGTCGGTGATGATCTTTTTGTTACGAATTCAGAGAGACTTG
>JAUWWJ010000066.1 GCA_030616935.1 Planctomycetaceae bacterium | reverse complement strand
TAACGATGAGATTCAGCGTAAGGCGGCGGATAATCCTGGTGCTGAAGGTCGTGTAATACCACGTGTTGACGCTGTGTGGAAGCCTGGTAGGCCACTGGCAAAATCTATTGGACGGGAACCTCTTTCTTACGCAATTGCTTCTCATGTGCTCGAGCATGTTCCAAACCCACTTGGCTGGATCCAAGAAATCATTGAATGCCTCGAACCGGGTGGGATATTGGCGATCTTGTTACCAAATCGGGAACGGACGATGGATTTCTACCGTCGGCCAACGACCTTTGCAGATGTTATGGGCTGGAGCATTGAAAAACCGTCTCGTCCAACTCCAACCCAAGTTATGGATTTCTTGTCACAATCGTTCGAGGATGATGGTACCCAAAACTTTATGGCCATGCCACCTTTCTCGGCAGCTAAACGCCACTATACCGATACAGATGCAATTGGTTTTGCGGAGTTTGTTGCAAAGAAAGATCACTACCTTGATGTCCACTGTAGTGTCTGGACTCCGAATTCTTTTATCGATGTCTTTTCGCGCATCATCAATGCGGGGAAATTACATGTTGAGCTTGATGGACCATATTTCCCGAGCGATTCCCCTATTGAATTCGTTACGTATCTTCACAAGCAGGATGTTGGTGCCAAAAAAAGGATTCGTGCAAAGGTAGCTTCTCATAAGACCGCCAAGCAGTCTGATAACGAAACCACTTCAGTGGTTCTGCATATTGGGGCAATCAAAACAGGCTCATCAGCGCTTCAGTACGACATGACGTGGAATCCAATACGGAAGAATCTAGTGCCGTCAGAGCCTGATTATGAATATGCGAGTCTTGTTCCTGGTCAGCTCATTCGCGGTAGTCAACTGCAATCACATGCAAAAACTTTTGCAGCTCATTACAGTATGAGTGCTACGCTATCTGCACTCACTAGCCAGCAACCTGCGTTTCTAGACAGAGCACGTGAGTCCCTTGCTGCAGTTCATCGCGACGGACGTATTCCTGTTCTTAGTTACGAGACATGGTTACGAGCAACTCCAAAGGATATCGAGCGATTTACAAATACTCTTGGTGGGAAAATACGTGCTATTGTCTACGTTCGTCCTCCCGTCCAATGGCTTGCTTCATGGTACTATCAACGCGACAAGGTTGCGGAGGATCCAAGGTTTGTTGAAAGGTATCTGCGTTTCGCACGATTTATTGATGCGATTAAAGTGTGGCAAGCAGCACCATTCGTTGAACGTGTTGATATTCGACTACACTCTAAAAATATCTGTACTGATTTCTGTCATGTGCTCGGCTGTACAAAGAGCAGTAAGAGTATTCAGCATAACCAGTCGCTGCCAGATGCTGCCGTTGACCTACTTGTTCGAAGAAGTTGGCCTGAAAAACTTTCAATTTCAGAGGCAAAGTTTGCGTTGTGGAGATGGTTACCGGAAAAACCAGCTGTCGAGTCCATCCTTACTAAGGCAGCTTTTCCATTCAACCAGAAGGAGATTTCACACATTATTTCCGCGACGCAGGATGCCTCGCGCGAACTTCTTCAGCACTGCGATCAGGATATTCGCACGTTAATAGAATCGGATCAGCGTTGGTGGTCTGATGCTCCTGAAGTGCATGGGATTTCCACAGCCAAAGATTCGGAAAGTGATGCGGCACAAGTAGACGCTGACACATTTACACTTCTCCTCTGGGAGTGCCTGCTGGAAGCTGATGCTGCTTGGCGACGTGAGCGGTCGTCCTGAGCCGATACCACGGCGGTATTTTTCCAGAATTAGCTAGTGAAGAAACTGCCCGATCCTGTGATCAACATTCCCAAGAGTATTCTTAGTCTCCCACTTAAACTACTCAGTAGAATTTTTATTAGTAAAAGATAATACGGGAAAGCCAGCGACCTTTTTCTGAGACAACAACTAATTTTCAAAATGATTGGTTGGGAGGAAGACATCATATTTGATAGCGAAAGTAACAGTGAGAAAAAGACACTCCTGCTTTCGGCAGTGAAGAGTAAGAATCTTTGATGTCGCTTCAAATCATCACACCGTAAACAAATCGAATGAGCGGAGAGAGGTTCCTGCGCTGCCAAAAGCTTTGTTCTCCTCGTTAGCTTCGACTTGTAGAGGCCGTAAACTATATCCGAGGTCTAGGAACCGCCGTCTTCGGGTGGTTGAGACAGCAAATCTTGCACTATGGCATGCACTTTTTTTCGTATGAGACTATTCAACATGAAGGTCGGCTAATGCCTTCTGCTCGTATTCTTTGACGGCTTTTCCGGCTTCGACAACTTTTTTGTTCAGTGATTGAAACGCTGAGTCATCATTCAGTGATTGCCTGACAGCGGTTCGTTTTTCAATGGCCTTATCAATACTCTTGAATGCCTCAGGATAAGAGAGCTCAATCGCCTTCTGTAATCGCTTCGTTTCGGCCACTAACGCTCCAAGCTGCGAGTCGCCATTGTCTTCTAGCTGTTTTTTAAACTGTTCCTGTTCAGAAAGGAAACGATGCTGTGGACTACCATCGGACCGAAGCGCCTGTAAGTCCGGGTATAAAGAAACGACGTATTCGTCTTCTGCCTTACGCGCTTTGTTGACCGCGATTTCCATTTCTTTAAATGTTGTATCTGTTTCTCTTGTTTTCTTTTTCAATGCAGAAATTTGCTTTGAAAGTTGCTTGTGTGTTTGGAAAGCGTCAGGATATGTCGTATGTAGCGATGACTGAAGAGATTCATGGAGAGCAACAAGGTCCTGGTATGTTCTGTCGAACCGCGTGAGGTCTGATTTGACGTTAATCAAATCGTATTTTACTCGTTCTTCTTTTGTTCTCGGTACAAGTGGTCTCCCTTTTTGGGTAGCTATGACTTCGTCTCGGAGTGAACTCCAGTCTTTCTTTTGGCCAATTGCCTGCCAAATAAAAACGTTGTCGATGGAGGCTCCAGGAAGGTCGAATTGAAATGCCAAGTATTCACGGGTGCGGTTCACAATGGGATGTGAACCATACACGAACGTATTGGCTGAAGTATGGGCGACCATTTCATCATTCCAATATTCGACAGTCATTGTGTGCCACGAATTTTGTTGAGATAGGCTTGCACATTCACCAAGGTGTGAGGGAACAAAGCCAGCGTCACGGTCACTCGGCGTGTTGACTTGAAAATAGTTTGGGCGGATTTGGGTAATGCTGTTGTAGTGACCGCCACTCCCAGTGACCAGGCGGATGTCCGTTGTTCGATCTGAAAACTTGAAATCAAACTGAATAATCGTGTTGTAAAAAGAGGCGTCCTGTATCCGCACGCGACGATTTTCAGTTGGATAGAGTTCGGTTCGGTGCAGGCTGCCATCACGGAGACTAAAGTCTCCTTTGAAGGCCCACCGATGCGAGACAGTATCTGGATCAAAAGTTTCAGAAAAGATAAGTTCACCAGGTAAACACATGATAGTCGTGGGCTCTTTAGCCGCTGCAGCGGCAACTCCGACGGTGGCAAAGTTCAGGCAGATGGCGAAGATGATGAACGTCTGGTTGGTCTTCATATGAATAGTACTCGGTGATAATTTTGAAGTGAATTGAATGTCGAATGCGGCATCGTTGCGAGACCTCTCGCATGCTTACTGAGGATCTGCAGAGCAGACATCACCACACCCGTCGGCTTTCTCCTCTTCAAGCATCCCAAAGGCAACTCGTGCGGTGGCTGCTGTTACGCCGCTATTAACAGCTGAAGTAACTGCAACCAAGGCATTGAGTTCGTGGTCGGTCAATCCAATTCTGCGGGCCTTTTCAATCCGGTTTCGAGTGCACACCTGACAGCCACGAGTCATTGTTACAGCCAGGCCGATTAAATGCTTCTCTCGTTCACTCAATAATTCCGTGTTATGTGTTTGCTTGATGTGATCTACGATTAAGGTGTCGTCGTAAGGCATAGTCGATAACTCTTTTGGTTCAGTAAATTAACCTCTAGTATATAGAATGATTGATCATGAGGTTTTCGGATAGTTGTTATGAATCAAGTTGTAAAAATTGTTTTTTTCACTATGGCTGCCTGCACGGCACTATTTTCTGGAAAACTGCAAGCTGAAAAAACATCTTCACCTCAGAATATTCTGTTCATTGCAATTGACGACCTGAATGACTGGGTTGGTGTATTAGGTGGTCATCCTCAAGCTCTGACCCCGAACATAGACAAGCTTGCCGAACAAGGCATGTTGTTCACCAACGCCCACTGCACAGCCCCAGGTTGCAATGCTTCCCGTACCAGTCTTTTGATGGGGCTTCGTCCATCGACCACGGGCATCTATCAGAACGCGCATGATTGGCGTGAGACCTCGCTTGTTGATACCGCCGTACATTTACCGCAACACTTCAAGAACAGCGGGTACAAGACCCTCGGAACTGGAAAACTTTTTCATGCCCACACGTTCTTTGACCCCAAGTACCTTTCGGGGTTCAGCGACCCAAAAGCATGGGACGACTATTACCCTTCACTGACTCAACAGATGCCTCCCGAGCGTGTTCCCAAAAAATGGCCTGTCAACAGCAGTAAGAAGTTTTACGGGGGCCACTTCGACTGGTCACCGCTTCCAATTGCCGATTCCGAGATGGCTGATGCCAAAGTGGTGAAGTGGGCTAAAAAACAACTTGCCAAAGAACATGAGAAACCACTTTTCCTATCTGTTGGAATCTACCGTCCCCATGTACCGTGGTACGTGCCACAGAAATATTTTGACCGGTTTCCCCTCAATTCCATCGAGCTTCCTAAATATCTCGATCAGGATGTTGCTGATCTTCCTGAGGCAGCGCAAAAATTGACAAAAAGCCAATGGCACGAGTGGATTGTTGCCAATAAACAATGGAAAAAAGCTGTCCAAGGGTACCTTGCTTCACTGTCCTTTGCGGACGACATGATCGGAGAACTTCTCAATGCGCTGGAGGATGGGCCGCTCGCCGACAACACGACCGTCATTCTCTGGGGAGACCATGGCTACCATTTGGGTGAAAAAAAACACTGGGAAAAGTTTGCATTGTGGGAAAATACAACGCATGTGCCACTGATCGTCTTTTCACCTGAGCACACAAGACCCAACACAAGATGTGAGAACGCTGTCAGCTTGCTTGACCTGTATCCAACTCTAGTTGAACTTTGTGGGCTCAAGAGCCCCCCGCAAGAACTCGAAGGCCAGAGCTTCGTCGACCTACTCATCCACCCAGACGTAGTCACCGAACGTGTGGCCATCACTACGCAAGGTAAAAACAATCACTCAGTGCGTTCCCGTCAACATCGCTACATCCAGTATGCGGATGGCAGCGAAGAACTGTATGACCACAATAATGACCCCCATGAATGGACGAACCTCGCATTGGACGATCGTTATGCGGCTACCAAGAAGCGACTGGCAGGTTTCCTGCCGAAGATCAACGCAGAACCATTCCTACCGCAAAAAAAGTCCGAAACCAACTTGAGCCGTTCCCAACAAAATCAAATGCAACACCAAAAGAAAGTCCAGTAAATAAAGCTGTTTACTGGGCGTTAAGAGGCTGGCGAGTGGGCGATAGACAAATCGAACATCACGGTGCACATTCATGTTTCTGCAAGGGTTTCACGATAGTTTCCCAAACTCTGGCGAGAACCTAAAGAAGTTGTATGGGTTCTTGTAGTGTGAAAAATATTAAGGATCTGCCTTTTGTCTTACTCAGATTCAAAGTTTGGATTTGGTGCCATTTGCTCTGCACCAACCGTTTGACGCCACGCTTCTAGTTCACGAAGAAGTGAGTCTCGTCGTTTCAGTTCGACCTCAGCCAGATCGCACGTTTCACCAAGATCTTCCGCCAGGTTGTAAAGTTCAACCGTTGCGGGATCAAAAGATTCAATAAGCTTCCAGTGGCCCTTGCGAATAACACTTGAGGGATGGCTTGATGGGTGTTTGTTGTAATGCGGGAAATGCCAGAATAGGGAATCTCGTGAAAGAGTTTCTGTTTTGTGAAGAAGTGGAGTAAGGTTTTCACCGTCCATATGCTGATGCGGTATCATCGAAAGGGCAGCAGCCGCTAGGCAAGTTGGGTATAGGTCATTGGTAATGACTGGCTCATGGATGACTCGGCCAGGTTTGGAAAGTCCGGGCCATTTTATAATGAGCGGGACACGTATACCGCCCTCGTAGTATGCGCCCTTGTTTGCGCGAAGAGGAGCGTTACTCGTTGCCTTGTAAAAGCCTCCGTTGTCGGAAGTGAAGATGATTACCGTGTCGTTTGTTTTTCCAGCAGACTTCAAGGCGTCAAGAACTCGGCCAACACTGTGATCGATACTCTCTACCATCGCTGCATATACTGGTTTTCCTTGTTGCTGGTGTTGAGGTGTCTGTTCGTATTTTTTGGTCAGTTCTTCTGGTGCCTCAAGTGGCGTATGGACACCATAGTGTGGGAAGTAAAGAAAGAACGGTGTGTCGTCTGATTTTTCGATGATATTGACGGCTTCATCAGTCAGTCGTGAGGTCAGGTACTCACCGGGCTTTCCGTTAGGAAGAACGTTCCACATAGCCCTCAGCGGTGTCGTGGGAATTGACCAGTCACCCTGATACGGGAAGAAATATTGCCCTGGTGCACCATGCGCGTTCCCTGCAATGTTGATATCAAACCCATGATGTTGCGGTAGGCAGAACGGTTCACTCCCAAGGTGCCACTTGCCAATGTGGATTGTCTGATAGCCAGCATCTCGTAATGCTTCAGCGAGGGTGTACTCTTCAAGTGGGAGTCCTCGGATTTTACGCCCCTCAATCATTTTTGAAGATGGCTTCCATCGGCCCGATGGCAGCCAGTCTGTGAGCAAGAGTCGGGCGGGATATTTTCCTGTAAGAATTGATGCCCGCGTTGGTGAGCAGACCGCGCATGCGGCATATGCATCAGTGAACCGGACTCCTTCAGCAGCAAGTTTGTCAATGTTCGGTGTTTGGTAATACGTGCTACCCTGGCAACCGAGGTCCATCCATCCAAGATCATCAATGAGAAATAAGACAATGTTCTGCGGTTGGCCATAGCTCTGCTGGCAGAGCGACAGTATGACTGTGAATGCGAACAGGAGTGTTGTCAGTCGATGCATAAATAAAATCCTTCGTGAACATCTAGATGACTGTTGTTGGTTTAGACGTATCATCAGTTTGAATACCCGATGCAGATTTAATTGCAGCAAGTTCAGCCTGCAGATGCTTTTGGAAAAGGCTTATATCTGCGCTATGAATAAGCATGTTGGCACCACGATGAAGAAACTTGATTTGCTGTTCAACATCACCCCAGAAATGAATGCCTGCACCAACACCGTGTTTCCGTGCCATTTTGAAAATAGTCTCACATGCATCAAGAAAAATTGGGTGGTCGTATTGTTCTGGTATCGCAAGACTGCAGGTGAGGTCATGAGGACCAATTAAAACACCATCGAGATCAGGAACTTTGAGAATGCTTTCAAGTGCGTCCAGTGCCGGTACACTCTCAATGTTTACGATCAGTAGTCGATTTTCTGCTGATTGCGACACGTACTCATCAAGTGGTGATTGAAGGGGTTTCCCAGCGAGTGTTTCCTCCAATATCTTCCCTTTGAGTGGTCTCTTTTTGACCGCACCCCGTAGTTGGTGAACTTGCGTGGCAGACTCGACGTACGGTGCAATCACGCCAGATGCTCCTCCATCAAT
>JAUWWJ010000106.1 GCA_030616935.1 Planctomycetaceae bacterium | reverse complement strand
TCCAGATCCAGACAGCATCTATGTCGGTGGGAGTGGTCGTGCGGTGACGTTGCTCGTCGAACAGGCTTAGGAGCGTTTGAAGCCTGGAGGGCGTTTAGTTACAAGTTGTAACAGTATCGAAAATCTTGCTGCGGTTCATGCCTCGCTGCGTAGCCGGTCAGATGACGCGGGGTATTGGATGGTCAATATTGCCCGCGGTATAGAGCAAATGGATCGTATTCGATTCGAGGCAATTAATCCGAACTTTCTTATGGCGGCGACGAAGGCGGGGTAGTGTGTGACCGACCAACTTCCTGAGCCACTTGATGTCATCGCTGTCGGTGCACACCCTGATGATGTCGAAATTGGTTGTGGAGGCACTCTCGCAAAATTAGTTTCCCAGGGCTTTCGAGTAGGTATCGTTGATATCACTGACGGCGAGCCAACACCACGATCGAGTGGTCCGGAAGAGCGACTTGCTGAAGCAACGAAAGCGGCCAGTGTGCTCGGTGTTGTGCATCGTGAACAGCTTGGTTTTCCCAATCGGAAGTTGTTTGACTGCTTTGAAGTTCGGGTAGCCCTAGCAAAAAGTTTTCGTCGGCATCGCCCGCGATTGGTTCTTGGGATTGGTGATAAAACGCCGATGGCTTCGCCTGACCATGCCCAGGCTATGGCAATAACTGAGGCAGCCATTTTCTACTCTCGATTAACAAAATGGGATGATGTCTTCGATCATCTGCCTGTACATACTGTCCCGAATCTTCTGTCCTATTTCCTGTTTTCTGGAGTTGCTGATCTTCCAGCAGGCCATTGGCCTATCATCGTTAATATTGAGGGTCACGTTGAGCAGAAATTGAAAGCGGTCAGCTGCTACGATTCCCAATTTCCTCCTGAGAAAGCAAGTGTTTTTACGCGGGTGGAAGCGTTTTCAAAAACAGTGGGGTTCCTTGGTGGCTGTGACGAGGGAGAGATGCTTGCCGGAAGTCGCATTCCCTGCACATCAGACCTTATGGGTCTATTGTAACAAAGCACGTATCTAAGCAATTAAATCAATCCCATAACGTCAAACGTCAAGAAGAAACACATGAGTTACTCTGAGCAAACAGATGTCAAACCTTGGATGCGATGGGTTCTCTATGCAGCTGGCATCTATAACATCGCGTGGGGTGGGGTTGCCATCCTTTTTCCACTTTGGATATTTCGGGCTATAGGTATGGAGCCGCCTCACTACCCGGAGTTTTGGCAATGTATCGGTATGATTGTGGGTGTTTATGGTATCGGGTATCTAATTGCGGCTTCTGATCCGATTCGCCACTGGCCCATCGTATTTGTGGGGTTTCTTGGGAAGGTGCTTGGACCAATAGGGTTTGCTGAGGCACTCTGGTCTGAAAGGCTTCCTCTCGCATTCGGTTTGAATATTGTGACAAATGATCTGATTTGGTGGCTTCCATTTTCTCTTATCCTCCTTACTGCTTGGAAAGCTCGTGGCCACTGCCAAAACTAGTCAATCTTCGAGTGAGCATGACGTTGTTGTTGTTGGGGCTGGAATCGCCGGCCTCATGGCATCAAGCCATCTTTCAAAAGCCGGGTACCGGGTGGCCGTTTTAGAGAAAGCTCGTGGAGTTGGTGGCCGAATGGCAACCCGCAGGATTGGTGAGGCGGTCTGCGATCATGGTGCGCAATATTTTTCCGTTAAGGGAAGAGCTTTTGGGAGTGTTGTCTCAGAAGCGCAAGACTCTCTTGCTGTCATGCCCTGGTGTGATCTTTTTCCGCATTCAAAAACAGCCGAAGGTCCAGTTGTAGAGCTACTTGATGAAGTGGGGCATGCCCGTTGGAGAGGTGCTTATGGCATGACGAGCCTTCCAAAGTATCTAGCGAAGCAACTGCCCGAGCCAGTGAAGACAGAGGCTCGTGTTTGTTCCTTGGGTGTTCAAGACAATGCAGTCCATCTGTCCTGTGAAAACAGTGAAACGGTTGTGGCTCGTGCCGCTGTACTCACCGCTCCTGTTCCTCAAGCGGTGGAGATATTTCAGGCTGGTGGATTGCGGCCACCTGCTGTCGATTCGGAGGTGTGGGGCGTGCTTTCATCAGTAGAATATTCTCCCTGTTTCGCTCTTATGCTTTGGTTAGCGAAGCCAAGTCTGCTTCCTGACCCTGGCGGTCTTGAAGTGAGTTCCGGCCCGGTTGCTTGGATTGGTGACAACTATAAAAAAGGAATATCTCCTGCCCCGAGCCTTACGGTTCAAGCTACCGCGGAATTTAGTAGAGAGCATTTTGATACTGAACCGAGTCAGGTGGAAGATAAACTCATCGAAGCAGTACATTCTTGGATTGATGGAAAAGCGTCTGATGAGGTTCGGGCGACGTCGCTTCAGCGATGGAAATATGCCTTTCCTGTGTCGCCGCTCAAAGCCCCAATGATTGCAGTGCAGAACAAGCCACCAGTCGTTTGTTGTGGCGATGCCTTTGGTGGCGGTCGAGTTGAGTCTGCAGCGTCAAGTGGCCTTGCTGCTGCCCGTTGGGTGCAGCGGCTTTTGGGCTAAGGTTCTTCAGCCATGGAAGATGCAATACCGCTTTAGAATATGGGGCAATGGAGTTCCAGGCCGGATCAGATGAACTGGTCATCACGACACATCGGCATTTGCGCGGGTATGCTGTAAGAGAGTTGGGTTGTGACACTCCTTAAGTCGAACGGAACCGCTCTCGCTTTAACCCTTCGAGAAAAACCTACCCTCAAAACTTGGAGACGAATTATGGCTTCAGTTACGGAAACGAGACTTCCTGAAGTTGAATCATACCTGACAGCAGGACTCATCTCTGGTGTTGTTGGTGGTGAAGACTGGTCCGGCTCGGGAGATAAAACATTCCAGTCGTGTGATCCCGGCAATGGTGATGTGCTTGCCGAAATACATGCCTACACTGCAGCTGATGTCAATCGAAGTGTTGACAAGGCAAACGAGGCATTCAAAAAATCAGGTTGGTCGACACTGGCTCCGAACGACCGTGGCGTGCGGCTTCATCGGTTTGCAGACTTGGTAGAGCAACGAAAACAAATTGTCGCCCAAATCGAGGCAATTGATGCGGGTAAATTGCCGGCGCATGCTCTGGGAGACGTTGAAAACTTTGTTGAATCAATTCGTTTTTTTGCAGATATGGCGCAGAATGTTCAGCGACGCAACCAGCTTGCTATAGCTGGACATGAAGCGTGGACGCTCCGAAGTCCATGGGGTGCCTGCGGATTTATTTTTCCATGGAACTTTCCAATTCTTCTTATGGGTTGGGGCATAGCGCCCGCTCTGGCAGCTGGAAATACGGTTGTCGTTAAGCCTGCTGAAGACACCCCTCTTTCATCGATTTATGTCGCTCGTTTAGCTCGTGAGAGCGGCATGCCTGATGGTGTTGTTAATGTTGTTCCAGGTCTTGGGAGTGAAGCCGGAGCAGCTTTGTCTGCCAATCCAGGCATTCAGCGGATGTCCTTCACAGGCTCCCCTGAAGTAGGCAGGTTGGTTGGTGAGTCTTGTGGCCGAAATCTTGTTCCAGTCAAACTCGAGCTTGGTGGTAAGGGGGCTGCGGTCGTCTTTGGAGATGTTGATGTACAGGCAACTGCAAAAAAACTTGTGGGAGCAATTACGTTCCACACTGGGCAGGTTTGTTGTGATGCAACCAGATGGTTGATTCACCGATCAATATACGATGATTTCGTCGATGCATGCAGGCAGGAAATGCAGCATGTCAATGTTGGCTATCAGCTCGATGGCACGACAACCATGGGCCCTGTTGTGAATTCGAAACAAAGAGACAGAGTGTTGAGTTATCTCGAAAAAGGTGTTGCTCAAGGCGCTGATGTTGTGGTTCCTGGTGGGCCAGCTGAAGTAGCTGGACGGAATGGCTTCTATGTGAAGCCATGTTTATTAAGTAGTTCACTTGGTAACGTGGCGGCACGGGAAGAGATTTTTGGCCCTGTTGCATTTATGACGACATTCGACGAAGAGTCGGAGGCTATTACGCTTGCCAATGATACAGATTACGGTCTCGCAAATAGTGTTTGGACGACTGATTTGGGTCGAGCAGCGAGGGTTGCTGAGTCGATGGTCGCTGGGAATAGTTGGATTAATTCCCACAATGTTTTTGCTAAAGGGGTGCCATACGGTGGAATTCACAAGAGTGGCATGGGCGGAGGCGTCAATTCGATAGAAACACTTTTTGATTATTGGCGGAGTCAGTCAATCGTGCGTCCGCTGTGAGGGGAGCCGCAAACAAGACCTCAGGGCAAAATTTTTAAGTCTCTGGATGTGACGAGTGGAAAACGTTGATTGTATCGTCGTTGGAGCTGGGCTGTCTGGACTTGCTTGCGCACAAACGCTTCTTCAGGCTTCAAAGTCCGTGCTCGTCCTTGAGTCATCTGATACTCCGGGTGGACGGGTTGCCACGGATACCATCGAGGGGTTTCAGATTGATCGTGGCTTTCAGGTGTACCTGGACTCTTATGCGGAAGGCCGACGTTTTCTCGATTATGCATCGCTTAACTTCGGGGCCTTTGAACCCGGAGCACTTGTTGTACATAGTGGCAGGTTGTTTCCGGTAAGCGATCCGTGGAGACGACCTTTTGCGGCAATTCGTTCAGTGTTGTCAGGTGCAGTTGGTGTGACTGATGGTTTGCGGATTGCCTGGTTGCGAAGCCAGGTTCTGGCTGGGGTGCGGCGAGGTGAAATTGATCCTTCTTCAATTTCTGGCGAAGGAGAGAAAACGACACGTGAAGAACTTGTCTTGCGAGGATTTTCCTCTGATTTTATCAAGTTGTTCTTTGAGCCATTCTTTGGTGGCGTCTTTCTTGAAAGAAATCTCACGACAGCAGCGACAGTTTTCAAATTTACATTTGCGATGTTCTCTAGCGGTCGCGCATGTCTTCCCGCAGGTGGCATGTCTGCTATTCCTCAGCAGATGGCTCAAAAACTTCCTTCTGGTTGTCTACAGACTCGTGCTTCAGCCGTACGCATTAATCATTTCCTAACGGGTGGCGGTGAAGTATTTCTTGCAGATGGGCGGCGGTTTTGTGCTGACTCTATTATTGTTTCAAGTGCCGCAGCAGCCAATCCAATCCTCCTCCCAGAGGGTGTTTCAACTGGATGGAAGCCTCCGCTATGGAAAGGCACACGCCTTGTAGCTTTCGAGTCTGTGAAAAAACCTCCCTGTGGGAAAACTCTTGTTGTTTCTGCCGAACCAGTTGCTGTGGGGCCAATTGACAATCTGTCTGTACCATCAGCTGTTACCGAGGGCTATGCACCTGATAAAAAAAACCTGATCTATGTTTCAGTTCGGGGTGATTGGGAAGGTGAAGATAATCAACTTCCAGGTGCGATTCGGCAACAAGCTGAAGGATGGTTTGGTCCTGATGTCAAACTATGGAATCACCTGTCAACAGTCACAATTCCAAAAGCTTTGCCGATCGAAACGCCGCTATCAAGACGACGAAGACCACAATCAAGTTATCTCGCCCCAGGAATTTTTCTGTGCGGTGATCATCTGACAACTTCTTCTATCAACGGAGCGCTCGTTGCTGGCCGGCTCGCTGCAGAAGAAGTTCTTCAGTCTGCGTGACCACGAGTGCTGCACATCTGAGTCTCATGAGTCAGGCCAGAATCCGAATGAAGCACGGCACGTTGTGCGTGCGTGCAACAAAACCCTGCTTGGGGACCTGGTCGTAAACGACTATGAGCAGGAAGAAAACTCGCTTTAGTCTTCCGAACAGTCTCGTGATGTCGCCCAAATGCCACGCACAATTGCAGGAAAATAGAATATCGCTCGTACGAATCCTGTCACAAAGCGTTTCCTTCCTTGGAGTTACCGTCTGACGAAATCTACCAATTTTCGGAAAAATTTGCTCTCGTCAGAGCGTTTTAGGAAGATAGAATGGTTTCAAACAGGCGTTTCAAACGGTGATTCATGGCATCAACAAGTGTTCCAAAAGCAGGTCCAATCGCAAGCGAAGGTCCCGATGACCCGCGTGGCCGAATTCTATCTGCAGCGGGTCAGGAGTTTGCCGAGAAGGGATTCGAGGCTGCGACTATTCGAGATATCTGCACGCTGGCGACAGTGAATGTTGCGGCAGTCAATTACTAC
>JAUWWJ010000428.1 GCA_030616935.1 Planctomycetaceae bacterium | reverse complement strand
GCTGTTGCGAGCCATCTCACTTGTGTTGGCCGAACAACAGATCAATTGAGAGAATATCTCCGAGAAGCTCAACAACGGGGAGTGTCTTCAATTGTCGCGTTACGTGGTGATCCGCCACAGGGAGAGACTGCTTTCACTCCAATTGCCAACGGTCTTCATTATGCTGTCGAGTTGGTAGCGCTCATCAAACAAGAGTTTCCTGAATTTAAAATCCTAGTTGCCGGCTACCCAGAAACCCATCAGGAAGCCGTCAGCCCTGAAGCTGATCTTGAACACCTGAAAGAAAAATGCAACGCGGGTGGTGATACCATTGTCACGCAATTGTTCTATGACAATAGCGACTTTTTTCGCTTCCGAGACCACTGTTCTTCGATTGGGATCACAAAACCAATTATCCCGGGACTGATGCCAGTTACGAATTTCAAACAGATTCAACGAATTGCCACTCTGTGTAAAGCACGACTCCCAAACAGTTTTACACAAGCACTCGAAAAGGCCGGTGATGATGTCGACGCACAATTTGAAGCCGGTGTAGACTATGCCTCAAAACAGGCCGAAGAATTACTCTCTGATGGTGTGCCTGGTATGCACTTGTATGTTCTCAATAAGTCTCCGGCCGCCGTACGGGTTCTCGAACAGATTGGTATGACAAGGCCCTAGGAAATTTCTACGACTGGACCTGCCTTGGTGGAAGATCATTGTCCATACTGCTGATATAACTTCGCAGACGCTGGAGTTCATCACTCACATGGCGTAACTTCAACATGTTTTCCACTCGTTTCACCAACTCAATTTTATTCACCGGCTTTGAAAGAAAATCGTCGGTGCCCGCCTCTACAGCCCGTTCGATATCACCAAGCTCCCCAAGTGCGGTCACCATCAAGACCATAATCTGTCGAGTCACCGGATCCGCTTTGAGTTGTTGACATACTTCAAAGCCAGATAATTTTGGCATCATGATGTCGAGAAGAATAATATCTGGCTCAAACGAAGCTACTTTTTCCAAGGTATCAGCGCCATCAACTGCTGTCGCAATTTCGCAGTCAACATCAGCCAGGTACACCTCAAGAAGTTCACGATTGGGCTCGTTGTCGTCGGCAATAAGAATCCGGCTCATTCCGGTGGACGATGAATTACTATTGTTTTTTTGCATGAAAATAAACGTGTAGGAAAAAGCTTTATTGAACTGCATATGCAGAATCAGGGAAGCTGGAAAATTGATTGGCTTTTTACGATTGCAAACTCTTGTGGAAACGTATGGAACGCTTGTATCAAAAGGCTACTCGTGCGGGTTTCTACATTCACCCAACTAATAGCCCCAACGCCAAGACGCCCACCAGATGCGAACCGATGAAATAAGCCTTGTGAAATGCCATCAGCTGATAGTTCCTGCTGGAATGTCCAAAATACATCAGGCTGCACTCGCTCGAGTTGGAAACTCGTTTCATAACAGACGCCGTTTGCACACTCCAGAGAGTCCGTACGTTCTCCCTGAATAGGATAAGAGAGCAGTCGCCTCTTTTTAGGAAGAGGCTGCTGATCCGACGTGGCAACCTCCACCAAGGTCAGGCTACCGCTGTTCCATGCAACAGTATGGCCACTCCCGGTTATTGCAATCTCGGCTTTAAAATTCCCTCGTTCAACATAACGCACTGCATAACGCTGAAAGAGTTCCGGATGCAAGGAACGACCATAAAGCCGAAAAACCAAGTCGGTGACACTGGGACGGGCTGAAATCAACGTTACATACCTCCACAGAGCATTTCACCAGCTAATCCATTGATGACCTCGTGCCCTGTCTTCAACAGTATATCGGCTTCCGGCGATGGCTCCTACCGATTGGCCGAAAGCGGTTCCACAGATTTCTCAATAAGCCTTACAACCCGGGTTGTTTGTCCCAGAAGAAGACTCAATGATCTATAAAAACATGGCAATTTCACTCAAATCCCTAGGACACCTTCAAGCGGGAGAGCCTGCTCCGTTGAGAAGCCGAGCCCGCATATATCGCGGCTCGAATAGAAACCCAAGGATTAGCTATAGCTTGTTTTTTGAGACGCTCCGGAGATCGTGTCAACACCTCAAAAAAATTATTTTCATGGTGGTAAAAATTTTTGATGAAGAATATTTCTGAACCATGCCACCCTCATCAGCGATAACTTACGGACAAGCGAGCCTGTGCTTGACAGGATCAATCAACCACACAGAATGCACATGTGGTGGAACCGATTCATCACGAAGTAGCAATAAATGAATCTCATTGATTTCAAGGAACTTTTGATCTCAAACAATCTCAAAAGTTTTCATTTAAAGTAGTCGTTTGGGCTACGAATGCATTCAAAAATCAGGGGGGAAGATTTTAACGAGTTGGTCGTATTATTTATTCATTGACTGAACTCGTTCATGATGTACAACTTCGAGGAATCCAAGGGGGGCGGCGACGTGAGGGATCGACAGTCGACGGGTTCACCTGTGGCTTGGATGTCCCCCCCGTCTTCGAGG
>JAUWWJ010000476.1 GCA_030616935.1 Planctomycetaceae bacterium | reverse complement strand
CTCAATGCCGTTCTTCTGGAAGTCCTCGAGCACGCGTGCCTTGGTCCCTCCAGCCAGCTCGTCGTAGTACTTGGGCAGATCGAGAATCGTCTTCATTGTTTCACCCAGAAGGTCGTTGAGCCGTGCCACAATGATATCACGCAGAAAGTCCTGGATCATGTCGGTGGTGTACAAGCTTTGCGTACCGACGATTTTATTGACGAATAGGGCTGGATCCACAACCCGTAGCGCATATACGCCAAAAGCCCGCAGGCGGATCATCTTGAACTCGGAATCCCGAAATGCCACAGGTTGCTTCGTACCCCACTTCAAATTAATAAATGCCTTGGCGTTGACGAAAACTACCTCCGCCTTAAAGGGACTTTCAAACCCGAAGGGCAGACTGATCAACTTCGTGAGAAGCGGTATGTTTAGTGTGGAAAGGGTGTAGCGACCCGGGCCAAAGGTGTCTAATGATCGGCCGTCACGAAAGAAAAGGGCGTATTGACTCTCGCGCACTATGAGCTGGGCGCCGAGCTTAAACATGCCCGAGCCATCGCGCGGAATGCGGCTAACCATTTGCTGGCCGGTTGCGTCGAACCACTCAATGATTTCTATCGCTACTGCCATGATATCCCCCTTTGTGCTATTAGAGGCCTTTGTATTTCAAAATCAGCGACTCGCGTTCTTCCACCAATGCTTTCAACGCCTTACCATCGGCGGCAAGAGAGCGAAGGCTGTCGGCGGTTAGCGTGGCATCAGGTGGTGCTGTCTTTGCATCGAGCGTTTTCTTGATTGCCTCAACCTTCTCCATAATGCGCCGATCATGCTGGTAGAGAATATCCAGCTCGGTTTGCTTGATCTTGATGGCATCGAAAAATCCTGAGTAGCCGTATGACGCAAAGCGCAGCTTATCGGCCAGACCTTCGAGTCGAAGATTCAGCCGATCCACATCATCCAACAGAGAGAGTTCACCCTTGTCGGTCAGGCGAAGACAGGCTTCCCGCAGGGTGGTGATAAATTGCTTGATCATGTTGCTTACGTATGTTCGAAGCTCCTTGTCCGCTTCGCGTCGAATGTCCCGGTCGCGGTATCCGCGGTAACCTGGAATCCAACGTGCAATCGTATCCAGAACGTTCTGTTCGTCGAAAATCTTTTCGCGAAACTTGTCCATATCCGTCCTGTCCTTTTGAAGGTTATACTTATGGTAGCATTGCAGATCACGATAAGCAATAAAAAAATTCGCCTTTCGTGCCGATTCAAGCAATTCTTTTCGAGCCCACTAGCACGCATCACCATAAATGAAAAACGGTGCAGGCATTTTATACTAAATACCAACACCGTAAAATATATTCATACTTGCAGCGGAGCTTTTTTACTGGATCACTTTTACCAGGTTAAAATAGGGGAGCATTATCGCCATCGCAACAAAGGCTACTACAAAGCCCATTAGGATGATTAACATAGGCTCGAGAATAGAAGTAAGTCCCTTCAGACTCAGGTCCACATCACTATCATACGTATCAGCGATCTTGATCAGCATGGTGTCCAAAGCCCCCGCTTCGTCACCAATCGAAACCATGTCGACAACAATCGGTGGAAAGACACCGCCTGTACGCATGGGCTCTTCCATTTTGCCGCCATGCTCGACGTTCATATAAACTTTTGTCAAATTACTTGCTACCAGAACGTTTTCCGAGGTCTTTGCCGTGACGGAGAGTCCTTCCAGCAGTGGAATGCCAGCAGTCACCAAGTTCCCCAGGGTTCGGCTAAAGCGGGCCACGTTAATCTTTGTATTGATGGGGCCGACGATTGGAAGCCGAATCTTTAGCCAGTCTAGCAAGTAACGGCCTGAGCTTGTTCGGGCGAATCCGATAAGCAGAAAGATGGCGATGCCAATAAGCGGAATATAAATTACGTAATAGTGGCGTATGATGTGTGATACAAACAGAATGACCTTCGTCGGGCCAGGTAATTCAGCCCCTTGACTGGCATATACGGCTTCGAATGTCGGAATGGCAACGGTCAGGATCACCACAATCACTGTCAGACAAGTCAGAAGGGATACTACCGGGTAGAGCAACG
>JAUWWJ010000146.1 GCA_030616935.1 Planctomycetaceae bacterium | reverse complement strand
CTGACTTGTACGATTCGCTCTTGGACGAACTTGAAGATGATGTTGTTGCCCGCCCCAGAGAGGTTGAGGAACTTGGTGATAAGGTTGCTGAGGCTGAAGAAGCAGAAGCAATTCTTGACCATGGTTCTGCAGAATCGGATTTGAGCACTCCGGATGATGGCAATCAAATTAACGCTTCCGGCCAGTCCTCTTCACCAGCTAAAGTCGGTGGAGCAGTTGATGAAAATGAAGCTGAGGACGCACTTGCCGAGCAAATAGAAAATTGGTCAGACGACCCCGTCCGTATGTACCTGACACAGATGGGAGAAATCCCTCTTCTTACCAGGGCCCAAGAGATCTATCTTGCTCGACAGATTGAAACAACGCGAGCACAGTTTCGTGCAAAACTTCTGGAATGTGAATACGTATGCCTGAACGCCTACAAGGTTCTGAGTCGTGTCCACCGGGGTGAACTTCCTTTTGATCGCACAGTACAAGTTTCAGTAACTGATCGTTTAGAAAAAGAACAAATTCTTGGACGACTCCCTCATAATCTTCAGACTCTTGAGGTATTGATTGGTCAGAATAAAGCCGATTACCGCATAGCTCTTTCGAAACGTGCCCGAACGACCGAGCGTCGTAAAGCATGGGGTCGATTAGGACGCCGACGCAAACGCTGTGTTCGCTTGATCGAAGAACTCGGCTTGCGTACCCAACGCATAGAAACCATGATCCCAACTCTCAATGGATTTATCCGTCGTCTGAGAGAACTCAAAATCAAAATAGATGCCCACAAAAGAACCAAACAGCCAGCATCGAACAGGCAAAACCTCGTTGACGAATACCGAGCAATTCTTAAAGCGTGCCAAGAAACACCACGTAGCCTGAAGCGGCGCATGAAGGAGATAAATGAAATTTTTGCTCGCTACCAACGTGCGAAAAGAGGTCTTTCTGAAGGTAATCTGCGGCTTGTCGTGTCGATAGCGAAAAAATATCGGAATCGTGGCCTTTCGTTTCTTGACTTGATCCAAGAAGGAAATGCTGGCTTGATGCGCGCCGTTGACAAGTTTGAATATCGGCGTGGATTTAAGTTCTGCACATATGCCACGTGGTGGATTCGGCAGGCAATTACAAGAGCCGTCGCGGACCAGAGCCGTACTATTCGAATTCCTGTCCACATGGTTGAAACGATGAGCCGTGTCCGAAATGTGGCTCGTCAACTTCTACAGGAGTATGGTCGCGAACCAACCATTGAAGAAATAGCCGCTCGAGCCGGAACACCGGTTGATGAGACTCGTCGTGTAACAGCAATGAGTCGTTACCCAATCAGTCTGGATCGGCCTGTTGGCAACAGTGAAGACAGTCACTTCGGCGACTTACTTCCTGATACTGGCGCAGAGAATCCCGCTGTTGGTGCTGCCCAAGAAATGCTTCGTAATCGTATCTCAAAAGTCCTCAAGAGCCTTTCGTATCGTGAGCGAGAAATCATTAAACTCCGATACGGTCTCGGTGATGGCTATAGCTACACGCTCGAATAAGTTGGTCATATTTTCAAGGTAACGCGAGAGCGCATCCGCCAAATCGAAGCGAAGGCAGTTCGCAAGCTTCAAGCACCTGCTCGAAGCGAAGAACTCTCGGGCTTCATAGACTGAAGAATCAGCCAGATGACGAATGTCTGACCGACATTCAAACTGATGTGCGTCACCGTTTGTCTCAGCAGAGGCTTCAGTCATGAAGGTTGTACGCTGAGATTTGCAGGGGACGTTATAACGGCATAACTGGTTACCACAATGGAGTTTTCAATGTTTCGTATACTTGCTGCTTTCTCATTCGCTATGACTACAGGTCTTGGGTTCGCTGCTGAGCCTACTGTTTCATTTCCAAAAACAACGATCGATATCGGTATGGTGGTCCGTGACATTGATGCCTCTGTTGCATTTTATACTGAGGGTATCGGCTTTCAGCAGGCAGAGGGGTTTCAGGTAGATTCTGACCTTGCCAATGCTGCCGGTCTCACTGACAACAAACCGCTCGATGTCCGAGTACTCGTTTTGGGGAATGATAAAGCAGCAACAAAGCTAAAGCTGATGCAGATTGCTGGAACATCACCACGATTCGGTGACACTGCCTTTATTCACTCTCACACTGGATTTCGCTATTTGACAATCATTGTTGCAGACACGCCGGCATTACTCAGTCGTCTGAAGAAGCTTGGCGTAGAACCTCTTGCACAGTCTCCCGTTACACTTCCTGAAAATCTTGTTCCTGGAATGTCTCTGACGTGCGTGAAAGATCCGGATGGGAATATTGTTGAACTTATAGGACCTGCACCCAAGTAATTGGAAACCTGGTTAACGTACTGGAATAACTTCAGCACGTTCGAGCCAAACAAGAACTTGCTGGGCGAGCACCTGTGGACTATTTACAGTAGATTCGACCGTGATTTCTGCACTTTCTGGCTCTTCATAAGGGTCATCGATACCAGTGAATCCCTTAATTTCACCAGCACGGGCTTTTTTGTACAGCCCTTTTGGATCACGGCTCTCACAGATGTCTAAGGGCGCTTTGACATATACCTCGATAAAGTCTGCCTCTGGTAACATTTTTCGTACTGCTTCACGATCACTACGATAGGGACTAATAAATGCTGTGAGCGTAATAATTCCAGCCTGAGTAAAGAGTTCTGCAACCGCTCCGACCCGACGAATATTCTCCTTACGGTCTTCTGCTCCAAAGCCAAGGCCAAATCGCTTCGCGAACGGCTGACCGTGAATTGTTTCAAGAAGGTTGGGAGATGCATTCAGACCATGACGCACATTGTCTCCATCGAGAATGAAACTGCGATGGCCGCGAGCATGCAACTGCTTGTCAACTTCATTAGCAAGAGTGCTTTTTCCAGATCCTGATAAGCCGGTAAACCAAATGACACAGCCCCGGTGGCCTGCACTACGTTCACGTTGATTCCGACTAATTGTGGCTGTATGCCACCGAACATCAACCTCTTCGGTGCCGTTGTTCTGTTTGCCGCGAGGGCCTTCTACTGGTTTATTCAATTCAATTTCCTCACCTGCTAACTCAATTTTTTGCTGAAGTTTGCTCCCTACCACCCTCCCAGCACGACAACCTTCCGAAATTGACCTACTGATCCGTCCGGTTTCATCCGTTCAATAACCACAGAAATTTCTTCACCTGGTTTATGTTCACCAATAATACGAGTACAGGCTCCAAAATCACTGATTGCCGTTCCGTTGATTTCCGTAATGACATCTTGCGGCAACAATCCTGCTTTCTCTGCTGAAGAACCCGGTTGAATACCTGCAATAACGCACTGCCCCTGTAAAGGCATTCCGGCAATGCCTAGCTTACCACCTTTTCGGATATCAATTTCAGTCTCTTTGAGCCGTTGCTTCAGTTGTTTGATCGCATCGTCTGAAAGACCAGTACCGAATAGATCAAGACGCTCGATACCCCGTAGCCTGCCAAGGGTTACGGCATCTCTTTGCGCAAGTTGAAGGCCAAACAAACTGACGTGAACAACTTTTTGCAGCCGTGTCACTAATTTCAACGAGCGACTGTCGCCCTTCCAGTCTTCAGCAATTTCAACACGCAGTCCGGAAGGACCGGCCTCACTAAATATTGCTCCAAGTTCTTCAAGCTTCTTTCGCGCAGAAACAGCTTGCGCAGCATCAAAAAAATCAAGAGCTACTTCTGCCTGCTGAGCCATCGCCAAACTGCCTTGCTCTGCGATTGATTCAAGGGCAGCTTCGGCTTTATTTGACAACTGAGAATCATCCTGCCGAAGCATTGCTCGGAGAGCATCAACTGCTCGTGCAGCAACCTCAGGGTCATTTCCTCGGGCTGCATGCACCAACTGATCGACAGCGATTACACCCATTGCAGCGAGCTGCCTTGAGGCAGCTTCTCGATCGGCATATTGACTTGCACCGAGTTGAGCAATTGCTCGCGACACACGTTCGTCTTGCTCAGAACCGTCAACCGCCTGCAGGACCAGTACTGTCAATAAAACAAGTACAACTTGGGGAGCTAATCGAATCATGCAATCGTTCCACCCGTCAAAAAACACCTATGAGACAAAAACGCTTGCCTGACGTCTCTACAAATATATCAGCCTGAGACTGTCAAACCTTATCCCTTTCTGGCAGGGTACACTTCAGTACAGCCAATCGACGCCAACAAGGCTACCTGCATCTATGAATTTACCAATTATTCAAACAAATACGCCAACAGCTCCGCCACTGCCAATGCACCCAAAAGATGTCATTGCCAGGGGGTGGGATAGCGTGGATATCGTTTTTGTTACAGGGGACGCCTACGTAGACCACCCTAGCTTTGCCAATGGCCTCCTTGCCAGACTCTTGGAATCGGAGGGGTTTCGTATTGCCGTACTCGCTCAACCAAACTGGCAAAATTGCCATGATTGGAGACAGTTCGGTCGACCGAATCTCTTCTTTGCCATCTCTGCTGGCAATATGGACTCCATGATTAATCATTACACCGCAAACCGTAAAGTTCGAAATGACGACGCTTATTCACCAGATGGTGAAATTGGACTGCGCCCTGACAGAGCAACCTTAGCGTATTGCCAACGTTCACGAGAGGCATTCCCTGGTGTTCCCATTATTGCCGGTGGAGTCGAAGCAAGCTTAAGGCGCATCGCTCATTACGACTACTGGAGCGACACGGTGCGTCGCTCGATTCTCCTCGATTCAAAAGCTGACATGCTTGCCTTTGGCATGGGCGAACGAACAATCCTTGATATTGCAAAGGGTTTTGCCGATGGAAAAACAGTTCAAGAGATGAGAACACTCCGAGGAGTTGCCTATCGCCTTGGAGCAAGTGAGTCCGTTTCTATCGATGATAGCACTCGCGAACTTCCGGCGTATGAAGTAACCAAGGTTGATCATGACGCATTTTGTGAGATGACTCGAATAAGTCATCTTGAGACAAATCCTCATAACGCCAAAAGGCTTGTACAGCGACATGGGCGAGAAGCCGTAGTCATTAATCCTCCGGCTTTGCCGCTTGAAGAACACGAAATGGATCGTGTCTACGCACTACCATTCACTCGTCGCCCTCATCCACAATATGGCACAAAACGAATCCCAGCATTTGAAGTTATCGAAAACAGCATTCAAATCATGCGAGGTTGCTTTGGAGGCTGTACATTTTGCTCCATAACAGCCCATGAAGGTCGAATTATTCAGAGTCGTTCAAAGCAGTCAATTCTTTCTGAGGTAAAACAACTCGCAAGCCAACCTGATTTCAAGGGCACGGTTTCCGACATTGGTGGCCCAACAGCCAACATGTACAAAATGCGTTGTATTCGACCAGATGTCGAGGCAAAGTGCCGCAGACTATCG
>JAUWWJ010000289.1 GCA_030616935.1 Planctomycetaceae bacterium | reverse complement strand
CTACTCGCCCTTCTTTACGCACCTTCACCCGCTCAAGCACTGGTAATTCCGCTTACAATCTTGAGTGTTGTCATGCTTGGTTCACTCGTTGGCTCAATCTTGCCCCTTCTTTTCCGCTCACTTGGGCTTGATCCAGCACTTATGAGCAATCCATTTGTGTCGGCAATCGTCGATGTCGTTGGCATTATCCTGTACATGTCGATTGCCTTTGTAATGCTGAGCTAAATACGAAAACCAAAACACCTGCACATCTGCCATAAAAAACAAAATATCGTCTACAGAACCCCCCCCTTCAGAGCCGACATCTTAATGGTGGAGGATATTTGAAGAAAATCCTTTTCTCTACGCAAGGATTCTGTATTCGTGAACGTCTCAGTTGTCATCAGTACGTTCAACAATCCTTCCGGATTGCGTATGTGCCTTCTTGGGATGCTCTCACAAACAATTTCTCCTGACCAAATCATTATTGCTGACGATGGGTCACGACGAGCTGACTATCTCTTTTTAAACGAGCCGCCTTTCTCGTCCCTTCCAATCGATACGGTGTGGCACCCTGACCGTGGATGGCAGAAAAATGCAATTCTCAATCTTGCGGTACGACACTGCCATGGCGACTACCTTATTTTTTGTGATGGGGACACCATTCCCCGAAGAGACTTTGTTGAATCACACCTGAAACATGCCCGCCCAAAAACATTCTTATCCGGGGCAGGCATCGACGTACCACAATACGTCCACAAAACTTTCACTGATTCCCAAATCACTGAAAACACGATATTCAGCCCTTCCTTTCTCGCCCCTGTCTGGCCCAAAGCACGTAAGCATTCACTCCGTTTCCAACCAAGTATCTTCGAAAATTTTCTAAACGTTCTTACCTGGCGATACTGCGTTCTTCGTGGCGCCAACTTTTCATTATGGCGAAACGATATTGAATCCGTGAATGGTTTTAATGAGTCGTATGGATATGGAAGTGAAGACCGTGAACTGGGGGTCCGTCTACGAAACAACGGCGTCGCTTCACGCTGGCTTAAATTTTCATTGATACAGCTCCATCTTTCACATAAAAAAAGTTACATCGAACCAAGACTTGTACGACAACAACGCTGGAAAATAAGAAAACTCTTTTTCACCAAGCAAACGCAGACGAGCCAGGGACTCGCGACAGCCTGCGAACGCTCGCTGGCAACAGAAGAAAGCAAATACATCTACACCCCAACTCAGGCCATTCCACAAGGACCATCCCTTCTTCGATTTACACCACGCCCGCCAACTGAAACCCTGGTGCAAACGAAGGGGGAGCGAGCAGCTTAATTTTTCCGGCTAGCCATAGTCGACTCTTTCAATCTCATCGCTCACGGACGGTGCACGGACTAGACGTACTCTCTGCACAACGGCAACCTGAAACACATGAAGCTACATTACTGCAAAACACCTCTGGGCAACTTCGGTGATGATCTCAACACGTGGCTTTGGCCAACGCTGCTCGGTGACTCTTTTTTCGACACCCATGAAGACTGCCTGTTCCTCGGCGTTGGAACAATCCTCAATCAAAAATTACCGAAACGACCAGAAAAAATTGTTTTGGGCACAGGCACTGGCTACCAACGCCCACCGAAAGTAGACGGAAAATTTAGTATCTACTCCGTTCGAGGCCCGCTCACTGCGAAGGCGCTCAATATACCTCTACGGAAAAGCATCGGTGACTCTGCGTACCTTTGCCTTGCGACTGATCGCTTCAAGAAACTCTTTGCCTTACCAAAAAAATATCGCATATCTGTGATTCCTCATCACCAGACGGCGACAACCATCGACTGGGAAACCATTGGGAACGTTGGCGAACTTCATTTCATCGATCCGCGTAAAGAATTCTTTCAGGTTTTTGAGGATATCGCACAGTCTGAATGTGTACTTACTGAAAGTCTTCATGGAGCGATTTTTGCCGATGCACTTCGCACCGTATGGCAACCCTTCCGTATGGGCCATCGATTCAACATGTTCAAATGGCGTGACTGGTTAGAGTCGATTCATATTGAATTACCTACGTTTCAAAAGTACCCAATTCTCTGCAGCGAAAAGCTGTCGCTGCCCCGCCGGGCAAAACATGTCGTTGAACGTGTGTGCGGAAATACACTTAGGTACGACCGACTCAGCCAAAAACCCATTCGGACAAACTCTGCACACGAACTAGAGGAGTTTGCAAAGGAACTAGAGAGACAAGCACAAACAAAACCGTCTTACTTAAGCAAAGATATCACCCTGCAAAACATTCTAAATGGCTTAATCGAATGCGTTGAGAGCATACGTACACAATACGGCAACGAACTCCGTAGCATTGCATAAAGCCAAGTCCTGAGGCTCTGTGATACAAGTGAACGGATCACAAAAATCTAATGAAGCTTTCTACCAATAGCTTGGGCTACCCTTCGGCAGGTCTCCATTGTTTTTTCAAATGCACCAAAATCAAGTGTCTGACCACCATCACTCGCTGCATTCTTTGGGTCAGGGTGCACCTCAATAATCAAGCCATCGGCTCCTGCAGCCACAGCGGCAGCAGCCATGCTAGGTACAAGATCGGCATGACCTGTTCCATGACTCGGGTCAACAACAACCGGCAGATGGGTACGAGCTTGAAGCCATGGCACTGTGGCTAAAGGCAATGTAAATCGAGTGTGTGCTTCAAACGTCCTGATTCCCCTTTCACAGAGAATCACGTCACGATTCCCCCCATCAAGAATGTATTCTGCTGCTAGAAGCATCTCATCAACCGTTGCCGCTGGCCCTCGCTTCAAAAGAACAGCTTTGTCACACTGGCCAACTGCCTCAAGCAGGCGATAATTTTGCATATTCCGAGCACCGATTTGTAAAACATCTGCATAGCGGGCGACCAGATCGACGTCCTCGGGGGCCACCACCTCTGTCACAACTGCTTGCCCTGTCTCGTCTCGTGCTTCTGCAAGCAGTTTGAGCCCTTCTTCTTTCAGTCCCTGAAAACTGTAGGGGCTGGTTCTTGGCTTAAAGGCACCGCCACGAAGACCAGTTGCACCAGAAGCCAAAACTGCCCGAGCTGATTCGCAGATCTGCTCACGTGACTCAACAGAACATGGACCGGCGATAACACCAACATTACCACCTCCAATAGATAAAGGCCCAATCGTCACAACTGTCTGTTCCTGCTGAACTTCACGACTGGCCACCTTATATGGAGCCAGTATTGGAAGGACCCGCGCGACGCCAGGAACTGTTTCCATCGCACTCACGGTTGCATCTTTTTCTGACCCAACGACTGCAACAACAGTTCTTTCCGCCCCCTTAATCACATGGGGCTTGAGACCAAGGGCTTCCACTCGCTCAGCTACGTTCACAACCTGCTCAGGACTAGCATCTGCCTTCATTACGATAATCATGTCTGTCTCCAATAACTTTCTTTGCTGACGACGAGCCTCTGCCAAGGGGTTCACCCTGTCAACCATCCACTTGCAGCATGCGTTCCAGAGGGAAATCCGTATGAAAGATATACCGTTATCTGTCTCAGGAGAAGTCTTCAAGAGATCTATTGAGCTGGCACGGCATGAAATACTTCCGGAATCTCCTCGTCTCGCTGTTGAGCCGTCAT
>JAUWWJ010000023.1 GCA_030616935.1 Planctomycetaceae bacterium | reverse complement strand
GTTTCTCTGGTAAGCGAACCGATGTTGCTGTAGCAGATATTCGACGCTTCTGTCTTAGAGCGATTCATGTCCTTGAGGAGACGATACGAGGCAACCGGCGTTCGGATGGTCTTTATGAATCCTACAACTGGATCTGTGTGGGTGATGAGGAAATTCATATTGCTCCAGTTGGGCTTATGTTAGAAGGTCAAGTAGCGATTCTGGAGTCGAATGTGCTTTGCCAAAAAGAAGTTGTTGAACTTCTGAATGCCTTGGAAAAAAGTGATCTGTATCGTCCTGACCAAAATAGTTATTTGTTGTATCCGAACCAAGCAGAAAAAAAGTTTTCTGAAAAAAATCAGATTCCTCAAGAGTGGTTCAGAAATAATTCAATAGCACGAAGAGTGATTGATGCTGGGGGCTGTGACCTACTCTGCCAAAACGAAGATGGGGGATTGCATTTTGCAAGTGACCTCCGAAACGATGCTGATCTGAATGCGAAGATAGACTTGTGGAATAACACAGAGAACCAGTGGGAATTTACACAAGAGGATCGCAGGCAAATTTCAAATCTTTGGGAAGCCGTCTTCCACCACGAAACGTTTTCTGGAAGAGCTACAAATTTTTATGCATATGAAGGCCTTGGAAGTATTTATTGGCACATGGTTTCAAAGCTTGTCCACGCAGTTGCCCAACAAATTCAAACAAGACAGTTTCGAGGTGAGTCAGTAATTCCCGAACTTAAAGAACACTTCTTTAAGATTCGAAATGGTGTTTGGAAAAGTAAATCTGTTTGCTCGTATGGTGCCTTTCCATCAGATCCATATTCACATACACCAGCTCATGCTGGTGCCCAGCAACCAGGTATGACAGGACAGGTAAAAGAAGATCTGCTTACACGACTACTAGAACTCGGTATTGTTATTTGTGAAGGCCGTATTCATTTTGAAAATGTAATTCTGGATCACTCTGAATTTCAAAGCATGCCGGGGCAGTTTCAATATTACGACGTTGCCGGGAATCGAGTCAGCATTGATCTTGATGCTGGTTTATTTGGGTTTACGTTTTGCCAGGTCCCGATAATTTACGCAGCTACTGGTCGAGGCCGGGGTATTCGGGTTACATCACGAACAGGTGGAGAGGTGATCCGGAACCGCATGCGGCTGACAAAGCAGGAGTCAGAAGCGATCTTCAATCGCACGGGTAACATTGCAAGAATTGACGTGGGTGTCGAGTACCCACAGAGTGATGGTAGAGGCTGATCACAAAAAGTTTTTATATGGCTTTTCATTAAGATGAGGAATAGTGGAATGATTCAAAAATTAAACCGGATAAACCTTCGCTGGTGTACTCTTCTCGTTCTTGTAGCAGTTCTATCAAGTGCAAAATCCGATTTGCCGGCACAGGACTTTGGTGATAGTAAATCATCGACTCTGGTGACGAAAGCTTGGGAAGCATTGGAAGCAGGTGAGCATGACAATGTTACTGCGTACACAAAGAAGTGTTGTGAGCTCTACCAAGACGAAGCAAAAAAACAGCAGAGCTCACTCTCTGAATTTGCAAGTGGGGACGACGATAAAATTCACTCATATTGGGCTCTGAATGATGTAGGAACAATCCTATTTGTCCAAGGAGAGTCCCTATCGCAGCAAGGAAAATCTTCTGAGGCAGTGGAGGCTTACAAGAGCCTTGTTGATGACTACGGGTTCTGTCAGTGCTGGGACCCTCAAGGCTGGTTTTGGAAGCCATCGGAAGCTGCAGCAGCAAAAATAAAGGAATTAGATTTTGACGCACAACTGGATGATTAGAACTCGAATAGTAAAAAGCATCCTTGAAAAAGTTACATTTCTGTTCCTCTGTGCTTTTGTCACACAAACAAGTGTTTCTGCTGATGGATCACAGGTCAGGATTCGTGGCAGTGCCAAAGATGGCTACCAACTTCACGTTAATGAAGAACACTTTGTGATCAGGGGTGTTGGTGGGACATCACATATTGAATTACTTTCTTCATGTGGTGGCAATGCGATTCGAACGTGGGATGCTGCATCGGCAGAGAAAAAAGTTGATGGTAAATCTCTCCTCGATCATGCGTACGACAAGAATGTTTTTGTCACGGTTGGATTGTGGCTTGGTCATGAACGACATGGTTTTCGTTATGACGATCCGAATTCAATTACGAAGCAACGTGATGAGGTAGTTAAGGCGATAAAAAGGCTGAAGAACCACCCAGCACTGCTATGTTGGGGTTTGGGAAATGAAATGGAAGGCCCTGAGGGCAAGGGAGACAGTGTTCAGATTTGGAAAGAGGTAAACATACTCGCCAGCCTCGTTAAGAAACACGATCCGGACCATCCCGTAATGACCGTGGTGGCAAATGTGAATGATGCGAAGTTAGCCGCCATAAAAAAGTATGCACCGCTCATCGATATTCTTGGAGTGAATGTTTATTCCGGATCAGTTGGAATGGACAAGACTCTTCGAGATCTTGGATGGGAAAAACCATATTGTGTGAGTGAATATGGTCCTCCTGGTCCTTGGGAGGTCGCGTCAACAACCTGGAAAGCACCACTAGAGCCGTCGAGCCGAAGTAAGGCATCAACCTATTTTGCTGCAACATCTTCGATTTTGGATGCGACTTCAAAAGATGGTACGCAAGTTGGACAGAAATACTGTCTGGGTGGTTATGCATTTTTGTGGGGGCACAAACAGGAGACAACGGCAACCTGGTTCGGCATGCTCCTTCCTACTGGTGAGAAAACACTTGTTGTAGATGCGATGACCAAGGCATGGACTGGATCATGGCCTCGAAATAGAGCACCGATTCTGCAGAGCAACAGGATCAATTTTTCAGGAAAGAGAGTGAATCCAAACGAAACACTTGAAGCGCGTGTGGAATACCGTGACCCTGACGGTGATCATTTGTCGTACACGTGGACGATTGTGAAGGAGAGTAGTGATAGAAAAATTGGGGGCGATGTTGAAAAACGTCCAGATGTTATTGAGGGTCGAGTAACTGAAGGCTCTGAGTCTGATCAGATACGGTTTCAGGCACCAAAAGAAACCGGTGGTTACCGACTGTTTGTGACTGTTCGTGACGGTCAAGGATCTGGCTGTAGTGAAAATTGGCCATTCTTTGTCGGCCGTTAAAGAAATTGTTGGGCCCCGAAGAACGTCCCAATATGCAAAGAGTTTCTGATGGAGAGCACGCGGGCATTCTCGCCCGCGTCAGGCAAAATCAGCCATCAATCCACGCGTGCATGCTGTAGGAGAGAAAAGAACCAAGTGCTACTTTATGCCATTTCAGGCGAGGTAGATTGCTATGAAACCGGTTGCAGTCTATTTTAGAAAGTGAACGGTAACAAGAAATTGACGCGATGACGCACTTTCGAAAGTATGAAAACAGGAATGTGTATCGAGTCTCTCGTGCCTTGCAATCAAGAGAACAACCATGATTAATAGAGAGACTCAACAACTGCAATCAGTTGAGACCATGCGAGACGGTGCCACGATTGATGATATTGCAAAGCGGGCCAACGTCTCAAAGAGTACGGTTTCAAGAGTCTTGAATGGAAGTGCCGTCGTCAATGAACAGAAGCGAGATGCCGTTCATCAGGCCATCATCGAATTAGACTACAAGCCAAATATGTTTGCTCAGGGGTTGGCAAGTGGGAAGTCAATGACTCTTGGCATCTTGACCCAAAACATTGGCAGTCCCTTCTACGATACGATTGCTCAGGGAGCAATTGAAGGCTTAGCAGGATCTGGTTATACCCCGATTTTTGTTGACGGAAGATGGGAGCACGCGAGAGAAGCGGCTTCAATTGAAACACTCATTTCACGAAAAGTTGACGGACTCCTTATTGTTGGTGGTGACATCGATGCATCAGAATTACAGTCCTATAAAAAGCAACTACCACTTATTGTTGCAGCAAGAGACATAGAGGGTCTTGAAGAACAGTGTGTCTCAGTCAACAACAAACAGATTGGATACCTAGCAACAAAGCACCTTCTGGAACAGCGGCATACACGGATTGCATTTATTCATGGAATAGAGGGTCACCCCGATGCCCAGAATCGTTTTGTAGGCCACCTTGAGGCGCTTCAAGAGGCTGGGGTCAGTCGGTCTGATGAACTTGTTTATCAAGGAGATTTTAGTGGACATGCGGGACTCATGGCCGTCAATTATCTTCTTGATCAAGGCATCTGTTTTAGTGCAATAGTCGCTGCGAATGATATGGTTGCATTTGGTGCAAGACTGGCTCTCTATCGCCGGGGCATCCGCGTTCCAGATGATGTTTCAATCATTGGGTGTGACGACCAGGCGGAGGCAGCCTTTATGACGCCGCCACTTACGACCGTGCGGCAGCCTTCGTATGAAATGGGAGTCGCTGCCTCAAGGGCCCTTCTTTCTTTGATAAGCAATGAAGACTATGAGTGGCCTGCGTTGAATCCGGAATTGCAAATTCGTGAAAGCGTCAAGCGTTTTACAAGTTGACTGTCCACCGAGTTCTGTATTAGCAAATGCTCTTTCACGCTTTACTCTTTTAAATCAAAGAGCCGCCTTAACGCTTCAAGAAGCCCATGAGGTGGACCTGCCTTACTTTCACTTCGCAGGGAGGCCATAGGGGGATGGAGCATCTTGGCAGCATACCTTTCAAATGCTTGTCGAATTTCTTGCTGACTGCTTGTATCAAGATTTGGAAGCTTTCGGAAAAGTCGTTCAAGTTCGACTTCACCTGTTTCATTCCAACCCGCTCGGAGTTGTTCAATAACTGGAACGGTTGATCGATGGTGCATATCTCCCATGAACCGACGAGTTTCTTCATCAACAATTGTGAGTGCTGATGGAAGTTGTTTTTGTCTTCTACGGCGATTGGAATCACAGGCCTGACCAAGATCATCGATTGAGTAAAGCCAAACCCCCGGCCTGGTACCAATTCGTGAATCGAAGTCGCGAGGAACCGCAAGATCAAGAATAACAAGGGGACGTCCCTGCCGCTGATCTTGAACCCTTTGGAAGAGGTCAAGCGTTACGACTGGCTCTGAAGCACCGGTCGTACTGACAACAAGGTCCGCATCAACGAGCTCATGAGATATGTTGTTGTAATCACCGGCTTGAGCATCAAGTCGTTGTGCCAGACTGTGAGCCCGCTCCACTGACCGATTGATAATTCGGATGTTCTGTGCCCCGGCGTCACGAAGATAGCGAAGGGTTTCGGCGGCCATTTTTCCTGCACCGATAAGAAGCACATGTTTGTCATCAAATCTTTCAAACACACCACTGGCAAAATCGGCAACCGCGATGCTTGGAATTGATAACCGTTCCCGTCCGACAGTTGTTTCAGTGGTTACACGTTTGGCTGCTCGTAAAGCTGCCTGAAAAAGTTCTCCAGTAAGGGGTCCAGTCGTCCCACTTTTCTGAGCAAGCTGCCATGCTTGTTTCACCTGTGCAACGATCTGAGGTTCCCCGAGAACCATGCTGTCGAGTCCGGCTGCAACACAAAATAGATGTTTCACAGCAGCAGTCCCTTGTTCACCACTGAGAACTCTTCCGACATTCGTAGGATCAACACCCCGGCACTCTGCTAGAAACATCGCTAATTCATCTGGTGGAGGCGGCCCTCGGCGTTCCTCGTCAGCAGCGTATAACTCGATTCGATTACAGGTCGACAAAAGGACCGCTTCACTTCCCGGAAACTGTTGCTGAAAACGCACCAGTGCCTCAGTTGCTTGCTCTGATGAGAAAGCTAGTTTTTCACGTAGTTCAATCGGGACAGTTCGGTGACTTCCCCCTGCGAAGGCGAGGCTCATGAAGCATCTCCAGCAGGAATGGTTATGACTGCGGCATTGCCCTGTGAAGGGGTAAGTCCGTGCTGCGTACTTCCAAGTACCCCCCACAAAATTGAAATCGTGAGCATCGTAAGGCTAACGAGTGATAAAAGTGCTATGACTCTTCGGCCAATTGCACGTTGTCGCATAGCTCGTGAGGTACCAGCGACGATTATGAGCCAGACAACGAGTGCTCCCATGCGAAGAACAACGGGATCAGTCCACGGTACACTCCCTAAAAGGCCATGTTGTTGATTGACAATATTTAAGATAATTCCTGAAAGAAACCCGAGGCTTCCCGACACAGCAGCGATCACTGTCATTCGTGATGACCAGATCGATAGTTTTTCCAAGCTCGGCATACGAAATCCTTGAAGGGGGGGCTGTTTCCGATTAAGCCGTCCAGCCTGAATAAGCCACATGCCGCCCGCGAGGCCACCAAGTACAACAGCGACGCTCATCACAAGATTGAAACTTCCGTGAATGACGCCCCAAATTTGTGTCGCAGGACTTTGTGGGAATGGTTCCCGGCTTGAAAGTTCAGCAACTCCAATAAGAGCTAATACGACAGGGAGAACAAAAAGACCCACGGGTGTTCTGGGATTAGAGACGGTCATCCAAAGCGATCCAGCAGCTAAAAGCCAAGCGGCCAGAAGATACCAATCAAACTCACTCGATAATGGTATGGAAGGAAGCGTGGTTGAACGCCAGATGAGATACAGGCTGTGCGCAACCAGACCCGCGGTCACAAAACCAATCATTGTGATGCCTCGGACTCCAGACCGAAACCAGAGCCGACTTACCTCAAATATGAGCGCAACACCATAGCTGGCGGCAAAACAGACTACAGAAATTCGTGAGATGAAATCAGCCATAAAAACCCTAGTAAAAAACTCACCCCAAACGTGTATCAATATCTTCCAAAGAACATGAAATCAAGGACGTATCTGAGGCAGGATGAGCTTCGATACCAAAAACCTGAATGCAGCCTTTCTTATATGAATCAGACTATTTAACTATTTTCCATTTCGAATCTTCTTATTGTACCCAAGAAATAGACAACTTTGAGCCAACAACCTGCTTCCTACAAACTATACTGATCCTTATGAACGTTGATTCTGATTCCCCGGACCAAAAAGAGCCAGCCACTGGTGACGTCGAAGACTCCCTTTTTATGAGGGCATGTCGCCTCGAACCAGTATCTCGGCCACCCGTTTGGCTCATGAGGCAGGCAGGTCGGTATCTTCCCGAATATCAAGCCATTCGTAATAAGGTCACGTTCCTGGAACTGTGCAAGAATCCAGAACTTTCTGCTGAAGTTATGTTGGCAACAGTGGATCGACTTGGTGTCGATGCAGCAATTATTTTTAGTGACTTGTTGCCACTATTGCAGCCGATGGGCCTCGATTTGGAATTCACTCCTGGCGAAGGTCCCGTCATTCATAATCCACTTCGTACCCGTACAGATCTCGATCGATTTCACGAGCTTGTTGATGTCGATTCACTCAGCTTTGTTTTTGAGACAGTACGTACAACACGTGCCGGCCTTCAAAAAGAATTGCCAGTCATTGGTTTTGCGGGAGCTCCATTTACTTTGGCTGGATATGCCATCGAAGGAGGAACAAGTCGCAACTGGCTGCATACCAAACGATTTATGCTGACTGATCCTGATGGGTGGCATGAACTCATGGAACGACTTGCAAGGACGATTGGTAGATATCTTCATGCTCAATTTGATGCTGGAGCGAATGCGGTGCAGGTCTTTGATAGCTGGGTAGGTTGTCTCTCACCAGAACACTACCGTGAATTCGTTTTGCCCCATAGTCGGACTGTCTTTGAATCAATAGCTGGACGTGGACCGATTATCCATTTCGCAGCAGGCAATCCAGCGTTATTACCACTTGCGGCTGAAGCTGGTGGTACGGTCATGGGTATTGATTGGCGAACTGAGTTGGATCATGCCTGGCAGCAGGTGGGTTATGATCGAGGTGTGCAGGGTAATCTCGACCCGGCTGTACTGCACACAACTCCCGACGTTGTACGTCGTCGTACGGAAGATATTCTTGCACGTGTTGCGGGACGTCCTGGTCACATCATGAATCTTGGTCACGGCATATTGCCAGAGACTCCAGTTGAAAATGTATTGGAGTTCATTTCGACCGTTAAACAAAAATAAAAAACGAGTCAACTCGTAGTCATATCACAGGCGAATTGTTTGAATTATTTTTCATCTGTGTTTCCGAGAGAATTGGGGTAAAACTAAGGGTTGGCTTGTACGGTATCAAGGCAGTCCCGTTGAGCCTTATCTCATTATTTTATTTATCCATTCGCGAAGCACCGACACATACTATGACCACTTTGGAGCAACGTCTCTTTCATCTTTTTGACCCACGTGATCGCAAGCGAGCACGAAACCTCGTACCAGAAAAAGTTATCTGCCCTCGTGTTGGCCAAGTCCAGGCAACACTTTCGAGTGATGACGGAACAAGCCATGAGGTTTTGCTTGAGCTCTCTGCAAATCGACGGGGCGGCATGATCCTAGAAAGCCGTTGTACAAGTCCCGACGGACGAGCAGGCAAACCATGCGCGCTTGTCGCAGCAGTCCTGCTTGAGGTTGATCGACGAGGGTTGTTGAGTGGTATTGCGGAGCAGACGCCAGTAACACTCGACATCGTTGCCGATGAAACAGAGGATTTTGAAGAAATGGAATCAAAATCATTCTCAACGTTGAATCAAAAGAATGAGATGGAGTATTCAGGGCAACCACAGCCAGCTAGCCCGCAGTTGACACGGACTCTGCATAGCGAGAATCGTTCAATCCAAAAAAAAGGACGACAGCCAGCATGGTCTACCGAGCTTGAAAACCGTCGGCGTTTAGTTGAGCCGGCATTACGAACAAGCAGCGTCGCCTTGGGTGGTTTGCGAAAAAGTACTGGCACTCTCATGTTTTTGCTTGATGCTTCATCGGCTGACAGTCGACTTGTTGCATTGCAACCATGCCGCATGCCGATTGATGAATCTGGTCACCCTGCCGGCCAGCCAAAGCCAATCATCATCGGCCCGCAGGCGATCTCTTTTGGTCATTTTGATTCTGATGAAAAGCGAGTGTTATCTATGCTTGCTGGCACAATGTCTGCTGAGACACATCATGGTGGACAAACACTTGAAGAACGTACCATGAGTCGATTTTTGCTTAGCCGACAGTCTGCAGCACGGGACCTTGCGATGCTTTGTGCAGAAGGTCGGCTTGTCTTTCAGCCAGAGCCCCGTCGAGCACCAGAAGCAGTCGTACCATTAGTATGGGATGCTGGTCGACCGTGGGAATTTGCTTTAATCATCGAACCTGGTGACGACACGGGACTTGAAGCCTGCCTGCAGAATGATCTTCTTTCGAAAAAGGAAAAGAGGGTTTGCCCAAAGAAAGCCAGTCTTAATGGTCTTCTTGTACGGGGGAGTGAGCGCCAGTCACTCCAAACGCCGAGATTGATTCTGCGAGCCGGCTTTCTTGTGCTCGAAGATTGCCTGTGCCGGCTTGTTATTGATGCAGCTGCAGAAGAACATCAGGGCGAGTTCTCAGAGCAAGACGAACCTGCAGGTCTTCGAGGCTGGATGGACCAATTTGATAGACGAGGTCCAATTGAGCTGTCGGGGTCTCAGATCGACGGACTCATTGAGCAGCTTGCTTCACTGGCAGACTTACCAAAATTAGAACTTCCTGGATGGACAGGATGGCAGGTAGAGTCAGGAAGGCCCCAGCCCAAATTAGTATTAGACGATACACCAAGTACGACAGATGAAGAACAGGTAGGATCGCTTGATCCTGAGGAATCGCTTGGTCGGCCGAAGCGTAAGGCACGTAAGAGCAAACCAAAGATTCAGCTGGGAGGAAACATTTGGTTTGACTACAGTGGAATTCAGATAGCTGCAGATAATCCAGCAGGTGGTGCGGCTGATGCAGCCAAGCGTCGACTTGTACGGCGAAATAAAACAGCAGAGCGCGAAGCACTCAAAGCACTGCCACGATTTGGCTTTTCTCCAGTTCGAACTGGGCAAGCGAGTGTCACTGAAGATGACGTCGCTCCAACCTATCATGTTGAGGTTCCCCGCTCCCGACTTGATGCGTCGGTATCACAATTAGCGAGTGTGGGGTGGGCAGTAGAAGTATCCGGGCGACGATATCGGCCAGCTGGAAATGTAGCGTGGAATGTTAATAGTGGCATTGATTGGTTTGAACTCTCGGGATCGATTGACTTCGGTGGTGTCATTGCGGATATGCCCGAACTCCTTTCAGCACTTGCAAGAGGCGACCGAGCAGTTGACTTGCAGGATGGCTCTCGCGGGATCTTGCCTGCTGACTTTGCGACTCAGTTAGAGCCTCTCCTCGCACTTGCGCAGGAAAAAAATGGTCGTCTGCGGTACGGCCGTATGCAGGCAGCGCTCCTTGATGCACTCATTGCCGGAATGCCACAGTCGCAGGTGGACGATGCATTTTCTGTCATTCGTGATGAACTGGCTGCTGGTGGTAGGCCTGAACCAGAAAATGAGCCAAATGGATTTGAAGGCAGCCTGCGACATTACCAGAAAGAAGGTCTGGGATGGTTGAGTTTTCTTGAGCGACTTGGCCTTGGTGGTTGTCTTGCGGATGATATGGGTCTTGGAAAGACCATTCAGGTACTCGCGCTTCTGGTACGGAGACAGCGTGTGCTTGAAGAGGCAGGCATAGCGACGCGACCGTCACTTGTCATTGTGCCAAAAAGCTTGATTTTTAATTGGATGCAAGAAGCCAAGCGTTTTGCACCAG
>JAUWWJ010000051.1 GCA_030616935.1 Planctomycetaceae bacterium | reverse complement strand
GCTTTGAAAAAGTTCGGCCTGCCTTCGAGAAACAGGCAGAGTCAATGAAAGGATACTCCACAAATACATACCAACATGATCCACGGATTATTTTAGAAATAGCGAAGCGGTGGCAACCATTCATCCAACGTTACGGTTACAAGCAGCCAACTGTGGATTAAATCAGGCCAGTCGAAACAACGCTCGTCGTAGAACAGCAGGCTAATCATTACGGAGCACGAAATAGAACGTGCGCAAAAGAAAAGCCTCCTTGCCTCAAGAAGACCTACACGCGATCTTGGTGACGCGATGTACCTCGTTTGCTACGGCAGTCAAAACAGATACCGGACACAATAAACCGATGTCCCTGCGCTCGAAACTGATGTGTCTCCGCTACGGCATTTCGGAGTTTGGTCAGCTCTTCACTTGAAAACTCAATGAGCTTTTGACAACTCGTGCAATAGAGATGGTCATGCTGCGGATATCCGTAGTCATGCTCGTAGACGGCTCGTCCGTCCAACTCCATCTTTTTGAGAATGCCGGCTTCCACCATTTCGTTAAGCGTTCGATAAATTGTCGGCCGACTGGCTTGTGCCCCGGCAGACGTTTTCTTCAGATCAACCAGCAGTTGCTCCGCATCAAAATGTTCATGACGAGTCGTCACGTGATCAACAATGACTTGTCGCTGCCGCGTGATTCGTTTTCCACGCGTCTGCATAAATTCCTCAAACCGCTCTTGCGGTGTAAGGGCGGTATTCACGCGACCGAGAGAAAAATTAGCGTCTACTGACATGTGTTCAAATGCTTTGTTCTGGTCGGAAAACGTGCCTCAAAGAACTGACCGTGATCTATGGAAGCTGGTTATTCTTAATGATAGCACAGACATGAATCGGGGTAATAGCTTGGGAGCGAGAAACAAAAAGGCTTCTCAGGCCACCATTCGGCCTGAGAAGCCTTAATTACATGTTCTGCGAAAGAATGCCAGACCGCTTACGACAAGCGATCAAGCAGACGATCGATTGCGACGTCGAGTTTTTCGGGAGTCTCATAACTTCCGTCAGCGATGGCGGCACGGATCGAATTCACTCTATCGAGACGCACATCACCCACAGTCTCGGCTGCCTGAATGGCATCTACTGAAAGTGAAACGTTGTCTCGAACTTCAGAAAGACCCTCGGCCTGAGTCTTTGCTGTTGATTCCGTCGCTTCAATACCCTGAACGCTGTTCACCGATGATGAACCATGCGTTGAACTTACACCTGAAATATTCATTGTTGCACTCCTTGCAGTTCGTGATTCGATTTCCGCTTCCCCAAGAGAAATGTTTTACGCGTTCAACATTCTTATGGTTCACTGAAATCCGTCGAGTCTGCCCTTTTCACTTTGTTAATTATTCGAAACTGAATGACATCCCTGACGATTCAGACTTCGAAGGCTTGTACCCTCTCAACACACCAGTTTAGTCGTATCGTCGAAAGATGGACCTAAACTTAAAAATTTTTTTCATTTTTTAATAAAACTGTTGACGCAGACTACCCAACCCACCTTAAGCCGCAAACTCCTTACGCCTCGGTACCAATTGATGCTGTAGTCGCTCAACAATCGCAGAATGCATCTGGCTCACACGACTTTCCGAAAGATCAAGAGTGAGACCTATCTCTTTCATTGTTAGCTCTTCGTAGTAGTAAAGAATGATAATAAGCCGCTCATTCCGATTGAGACCCTTTGTCACAAGCCGCATGAGATCACCCTTTTGAATTCGCCGAGTGGGGTCTTCACCCTTCTTATCCTCCAGAATATCGATCTCACGAACGTCTTTCGAACTGTCCGTCTCGCACCACTTTTTGTTCAGACTCACAAGGCTTACGGCATTGGCTTCCACGAGAAGTTTTTCGAACTCTTCGGCAGACAATTCCATATGAGCGGCAACCTCGGCGTCAGCTGGTGCCCGCCCAAACCGTGCCTGAAGCGTCTTGATTGCTTCGTTGAGTTTACTTGCCTTACTTCGCACGAGACGAGGAACCCAGTCCATCGTCCGCAACTCATCCAGCATTGCGCCACGAATTCGTGGCACACAATAGGTTTCAAATTTCACACCACGTGAAAGATCGTAGGCGTCAATAGCATCCATGAGTCCGAATGTTCCTGACGATATAAGGTCGTCAAGCTCAACACCATCAGGCAGTCTCGCCCAGATTCGTTCAGCGTTGTATTTCACCAATGGATGAAAGATTTCGATGAAACGATTTCTCAGAGACTGATCAGACTGATCTCGCTTGAATGTCTTCCAGAGCTCAAGCATCTCTTCCGGTGGGGGTTGGCTGAAATCCTTCGCCACAACAGTCCTCCTTGATCGCTTTTCTAGCGGTCTGAACTTCCATGATCAAACCGCTGGCCAGTCTCCTGACCAAGTGGGAGGATATGCCTGAACCCATCCCCAGCACAACTTCATTTCATCGGCTTCGTTTCAGGAAATTCAGCAAAACTTCTGTTCTCGTCGACCGTGCCCCCCTATACCCCCAGACTTCCCAGGGCATGAGGCTACTGAAATTGTCAGGCTGCCCTACCGCCACCCAGAACTGAACTTCCTGGTGTACCGATGGTTGCAAAGATTTCGACACCGGGCTGGCCCTGCAACTCTGTATCAGCAACGACTGCAATCAACACGCCTGCTGCTCGCATGTGTTCAGCGAAAGCCCCACGATTCTTCGGTGCAACGGATATTGCACACCGCCGTCCACGTTCCTGCAAAGGACGCATCGCTCGTTGCAATTCAGCAAGAAGTCGCTTTTGTTCCAAGCGCAGTGCCACCTCAGATTCTGAAGCGATGAGTGACTCGACTGCTCGTGGAGTCACTTCAATAATAGTAAGACGCCCTTCCTGGTCACGAAGACGACGAACAATCGTGCGATCAATGTGCGACCGCAATTTTTCTGCAAGTTGTCCGGGTGAACACCCTTCCGAAGCATGGTCCGCAATGGCTTCGAGAAGTACTGCGAGTGGCTTAATGGGCAGACCCTCTCTCAACAAACATTGTAACGTCCGTTGTACTGTTGCCACGCTGACTACATCGGGAACCGTTTGCTCGACAGTCGCGGGCTCAGTAGACCGTAATGATTCAAGCATTCTCGCCATCTGATCACGGGACAAGAGTCGGTCAACACATCGACGCAGATTTTCCTCGAATACATAAGCAATCGCGTCTGCACCGATAAAGGCAAGCCCTCCACGACTCGTAACCTCCTCGGCTTCTGCAGGACTCCCCCACCGCACACACTGGGTAGGCAGAATTTCATCTGCAGCAGCCCGTTTTTCCCGCCAGCGCCGACGAGTCACGTCGTCACCTGCACTGGGGACCAAGAGCCACTGACCTGCTGGCACGACTGGATCGTCAATTGGATCACCGTCCAATTCCATGACCCATTGCCCCTTGGCAAGCGTTGCGTCGTCCCGAAAAAGTACTGCCGGAACAATGACTCCAAGATCCTCGGCTATTCGCTTGCGGACACCCTCGACGGCAGCAGGTAGGCCTGATCTTTCCCCAGCAATGAGGCCAATAAGGTCTTTTCCAACCCGCACCACCAAACGGTTCTGACCAAGAATTGTGTCGATTGGCGATTCGACTTTCTGAGTCGACTTCCCTCCCCTGTTCGACGACTGATGAGAGATTGATTTCAAAGCGGTCGATCTAAACAGCCACGCAGCGATTGCCGTCCCAATCGCCATGATTGCCAGCGGAACAGTAGGTAAATCCGATAGCGATAGAAGACCAAGAAAAACAGCCGTCACCACGAGTAGAGCCGGTCGTGCAAATAGCTGTCTACCAAGCTCACGCGGCAGATTCTGTCGCATAGTCGACCGGGACAGAAGCAAGCCAGTCGCAACAGAAACAAGAAGCGACGGAACCGCACTCGCAAGGCCATCACCAATCGTAAGTCGGGCATATAAACCAGCGGCTTCCGTAGCAGGCAGACCAAGCTGACCAACGCCGATTGCAAAGCCACCAACGAGATTTACTAAGACGATCACAACACTCGCTACAGCTTCGCCTCGTACAAAACGGCTGGCACCGTCCATACTTGCGTAAAATTCAGCCTGTTGTTGCAATTCGCCCCGAAGCTGTCGGGCGTCATTTTTTGATAATCCACCCGAGGAGACCTCCGCATCGATCGCAGCCTGTCGACCCGGAAGCGCATCGAGCGTGAACCGTGCAGCAACCTCGCTCGTTCGGGTGGCACCTGCGGTAAGCACTACAAACTGGATGACTGCAATAATGGCAAACACCACGATGCCAACAACAAGATTGTCGGCTGCAACAAAACTACTGAAAGCCTCGACAACATCACCAGCAGCTCCGGCTCCAACCGTACCAGCCTGCGAGAGAATAAGACGCGTCGTCGCAATATTGAGTACCAGCCGAACAAGAGTAGCCGTAAGCAAAAAACTGGGGAATACTGCCATTTCGAGCGGCGTGCGGGCAGCCAGTGAACCCAAGAGGGCGAGAACCGCAACCGTCAGATTTGCAGACAACAGCAGATCAACAACTGATGATGGAACAGGGGCCAGAACAACAAGAACGGCCAGAAGCATGACGACAGGGATAGCAAGATCCGCCACATGGCCAGCAGCAATGCGGGAGAATGCCGTCGGGGTACCTGAAGAACGAGCCATAAGAACAAGTCGGCGACTCAGCCGCCGGGTGTGGTAAAATATTTTGAATTGAGACGATAGCGTGGCATGTCCAAGGACGTCCATACCGCTCCAAATAGAGTTTTTGCAGACTTTTCCCGGAAATACGCATGGAATTCAACCGCAACGGCATTCGCTTTGAATACCCTGAGAACTGGACAATTGAGCAAGATAGCTCTCCAGATGGCGTCTTCAGCATCACGGCATCAGCCCCGGATGGTGCCTTTTGGTCGCTAAGCCGTCAGCCAACAGAAGTCGACTTTGAGCAACTTACCGATGCCACAACAGAGCAATTGCGGGAAGAATACCCTGATCTTGAAGCCTACCCCGCATCAGATGAGATCTTCGGTAGCAGTTTTTCTGGGGCCGATTTCAACTTCTCGTATCTTGATTTGACCAATACGGCCGAAGTCCGCTGTCTTGCTACCGCAACCGCCTGTTACGTATTTTTTTGCCAGGCAGAAGATCGTGACTGGAGTCGCCTTCATCACGTTTTCAGGGCAATGACCACAAGCTTTGTTCGAGGGACCATCGGAAATGGCCCCTCATCAGATTAGGGGCGGTCTGATAGGATTCGGATGCCAAACTGCGCTCTTCTTTCCCTAGCAATATACAAAGGATCGTACACCAACGTGGTCGCCGCACTTTCCGTCGCTCTGGCAGAACACACCTGGACTGGACTTCACGCACTCCTTGCGATTGCTGAGTCATCAACAGCGAGTGCCGCCCCTGATAGCCCAATCCGAATGATGCACTGGGCAGCCTTTGCCGTTTTTGTTTCAGTTCTGTTGGTGCTGGACCTCACCGTCTTCCACAAACACTCCCGTGAACCATCTTTGTCAGAGAGTGCGTTCTGGACATGTGTCTGGTCCACCCTTGCCCTTTCATTCAATGGATTGATCTGGTGGTGGCTGGGAAGCGCCGCAGCAGTGGAATTCCTGACGGGGTATCTCGTCGAGTGGTCGCTTTCAATGGACAATGTCTTTGTATTTGCAGTTGTCTTCGGCTATTTCGGCGTGCCTCTGAAATATCAATACCGCGTCCTGTTTTGGGGAATACTCGGTGCTGTTTTAATGCGACTGACTTTTGTTCTTGTGGGTGCAGAACTTGTTGAACGATTCCAAGGCATCCTTTGGCTCTTCGGTGGATTCCTCGTTTACACGGGCCTGAAACTTGCTTTTTCGAGTGGAGATGTGCATCCAGAAGACAATCTCCTTCTAAAGTTTTTCCGACGGTTTATTCCTGTCACAACCAAGCCTGCAGGTGACCGGTTCTTTGTTGAAGAAGCTGGACGATGGGTCGCAACACCACTTTTCCTTGTACTTATTGTTGTTGAGAGTACTGACGTCCTCTTTGCAGTTGACAGTGTGCCAGCGATCTTCGGAGTTGTTAATCAGCATGCCCATTATTTTCGGTTCGTTGTTTTCACCTCGAATGTTTTCGCCATTCTTGGACTCCGCGCACTGTACTTTCTCTTGGCGGGAGTCATGGATCTTTTCCGCTTTCTTAATTATGGACTCTCAGCTATTCTCGTTTTTGTTGGCGGCAAGATGATTGCTGAAGCCGCCCATCACACTGAATGGGTAGCAGAAATAGGGGGCTGGGATGCTCACGCTCAAGGACATCTTGTGCCGCCATGGGCATCTCTTCTTGTGATTATTGGCCTCATCGGCATCAGTGTCGCCGCATCTCTCTTATTTCCCGGAACGAAAAAGACTGAGAGTAAGGAGCATGCAGACACCTCCTCTCCAGAAGAGTAGGTTTTCTAACCGGCATGCCAACCTGACAACAAGCATCGCGTCTAATCTGCGACTCTTACCAATCTACAGGTCTCTGGAATAAATGGTTACCGTCGCACCTCTTCGTACAGAGATTCATGCGCGGCAGCCATATGATGTGACTGGTATTGCTTCCTCACGCGAGCGTGCCCGGCCATGCCACAATCAACAGCCCGCCTTTCATTACGAAGCATCTCTTCTAGACAACGCGCAAGATCAGCAATGTCTCCCGGTACGTGCACGTCGCCAGCAGGCGATGACTCATGAATACCAAGTAGTTCGGGAAATGCACCTGAGGCCGATGCAACAACTGGCACGCCTGCCGCCATAGCTTCGATAACTGGAATTCCCTTCGCCTCAGGAACTGGCGTTGGCATTGCGAAGACATCAATCTCTTTCAATAGATCAATCTTCTCATTGCGATCAACTTGTCCTCGCCAGCAAAACCGCTCAGCTATCCCTAACTTTTGGGCCAGCGTGTGGCAACTCAACAAGTATTCCTCCTCAGCCGGAATGGTTGCCCCTGCCGCGACTAATTCGACATCCATCCCTTTTTCCACAAGACGTGCTGTCGCCTGAATCACCTGATCCAGTCCTTTTTCCTGACACGCCCTTGCGAGATAACCAATAACTCGACGATCAGCTCGTGTGGTCCTCCGAGCAATCAGGTCGGGCGGATCGTTTGGAAAACCCTCCGGGTCAATCCCATGCGGGATGACCGTAACACTCTCTTCCCGACAGCCGAGAATCTTCTGCATACGGTCAGCGTAGGGTTGATTGAGCGCAATAAAACGATCTACATCACCTGCTCTTTCGACAAGCAACTCCCGCACCTCGTGCTGATACGGTTCGGGTAATTGAGAAATAAAAAGATCTTCACCCGAGAGGGTCACCACTAAAGACGCACCTGTCGTCTGCCGTATCGTTTTCGCCAGCCCAAGGAGAAGAACATTTGAGAGGTGAACAACATCTGGCTTTACATCACGAGCCAACCACTCTGCCAATCGATAGACCTCTTTCCGTTGACATCCCTCCTCGCCCTGCAACGTAGAAACAGTGAGCGGGCCGAGGTCCGCAGGACGAGTATTACCAGTCCAACGTGATAACGCTCGCAAGAGCACCGGGCGATCAAAAAACCAATCAATCCAACGAGGTGTACGGCGAAAAAGGGATGACTTCTGTTGCAGAAAAACGTTGACGCCTCCCATCACAACCATTGGTTCTGCCACATTCTCCTCATCAGACGTTGTTGGAACGTATGCAGGCACCAACATAGCCTCCCGTCCTCGCTGACGAAGAGTCCGGACAAGTGCATTGTCGTGGAGGCATGTCCCACAGATTCGACCTCCTGCACCAACTGTAATCTGAACAATCTTCACAAGTCGCTGCTTCCTTTCATGCGCGGCCCGGCCGATTGAGGTGCAATAGAATGAGGGCAAGATCGGACGGAGTAATACCACTCACACGACCGGCTTGACTCAACGTGCGGGGTCTTATTTGTTCGAGTTTCTCGCGAGCCTCAGCTCGAAGATGCCTCACCCCGTCATAGTCAAATCCCTCAGGAATTGGCTTTTCTCCGTGTTGTTTCCTTCGCTCGATTCGCTGTTGCTCAACACGAAGGTATCCCGCATACCGGATATCATTCTCGATCTGTAATGCCACCTCATGAGAAACAGAAGACAGCGTTGGAAGCATTTCGAGGCAGTCTTTCCATGTCACTTCCGGACGTTTGAGAAGATCAGCAAGCGTAACTCCATCCACACGATGACTAGCCAACGTAGTCATTGCTGCTTCAATCTCAATGAGCTTTCGATTTAATCGATCGACACGATCAGGCTCAGCGAGACCGTACCTCTCGGCGACTGGTGTCAATCGCCTATCTGCATTGTCGTGCCGTAAAGCAAGCCGGTGCTCTGCCCGACTTGTGAACATACGGTACGGTTCATCAACGCCGCAGGTCACAAGGTCATCGATTAATACACCGATGTACGACTCTTCCCTCGAAAGAATCATCGGCTCTGTTTT
>JAUWWJ010000257.1 GCA_030616935.1 Planctomycetaceae bacterium | reverse complement strand
GTTCGGCCGATGCGATGCACATAGTCCTCAGGATCTTTTGGAAGGTCATAGTTAACAACCACACCAAGTTCGTTCACATCAATTCCACGAGCTGCTACGTCAGTCGCAACAAGATAATGAAAACGAGATTTCCTGAAGTTTGCCATCACGCGTTCTCGTTGGGCTTGTGCCATTCCACCATGCAGTCGATCAACGAGGCAATCATTGCTCGCTAAGTCTTCGGCTAGTTTTTCGACCATCTGCTGGGTATTGCAAAAGATAACGCCGCTTTGCGCGTCATAGTATCGAAGGATGCGGAGCAAAGCATTGAACTTCATCTGATGCCTAACCTTAAAGCCCTTTTCGGTTACCAGTGGTGCTTCTTGGCCAGAATTCTGTTTCACGGTGATATACCGGGGCTCTATCGAAAACTCTTCCACTAAGGTTTTAATTGACCGACTGATGGTGGCAGAGAAAAATATTGTCTGTCGTTCCGTGGAAGCCTTGCGAAGAATTTTTTCAACATCATCGCGGAAGCCCATATCTAGCATTCGGTCCGCTTCATCAAGTACCAGTGTTTCAATCGTCGAGAGATCAATGGTCGACTGTTCAATATGGTCAAACAGGCGTCCGGGTGTAGCAATAATAATCTGTGCGCCACCTCGGATGTCACGCAGCTGATCACGAAAAGAGACGCCACCAAAAATAACAGCCGTTTTCAGCTTTTTCTTATACTTGCCAAACTTTTGGACTTCGTTCCCGACCTGTTTCGCAAGTTCTCGGGTTGGAGTCAGAATAAGTGCTTGTGGTTTTCTTTGTTTTGTGTTGATCTTTTCCACAATTGGAATACAAAACGCAGCCGTCTTACCGGAACCTGTCTGAGATTGCCCAACAACATCAATCCCTTCCTGGATGACTGGTATGGCAGCGTCTTGGATGGGAGAAGGGGACTCGAAGCCAAGATGCTGCACAGAAGCAAGCATTTCTGTTGATAAATCAAGCTTTTGGAATCCCACGGCGTTGGAATCTACCGAAGGGGTCGTTGAGGCTTCCTGAATGGTATCTGTCATGTACGTACTTTCGCTATGTGAGTAACCCAGAGATGCTTCCGGGGTCATAACGAAAGGGGTAGACAAACCCGCCGGAGAATGAAGGCGGGCGGTGCAGTTCCATCGTGGGAACTACAAAATAAAAGACTTCATCTCAAACCATCAAAATCTACAGTACATCAACTTCAGGGAGAACACAAACGCCTCAGTGTTTTGTTCAGGGAATTAATTGTGCCCTGAGCAATCACTCTCGGCACAATCGGAAGACTTACCCCCTCAGGTCGATGGACCACGAGTCTGCAGAAGCGTGCAGCGGCCGTGGAACGGCTGTTTCCCGTACAAATCCTGAGTCCAAACACGGTGCAAATGTAAGAAATGCCCGTTTGGGGTATTCTCTCTTTTGGTGACCTGATCGTTCACCAAAGGTAAAGATGTTCCGGGGAAATGAACCAGATGGCGGCAATGCTGCGACTACGGAGCACACTCCGCGGTATTCATTTGTGCCCTCCGCGGCGATACTTTATCCATTGAAACCATTTTTGCCATCACACGAGAACTCCCATGACGACGAACCGGCGAACATTCCTCAATACCCTCACCGCCGTCTCCGCTGCAGCATGCACGCAGCGTGTTGTAATGAGTGAGGACCCTGTGAGCGATGCCCTTACAAAGGTACCGAATTCAGCTACAGAAACACTCCCCTCCAAAAGCAATCTGCTTTTTTCATGCAAGTATGGAATGATCAAAGACCAGGGGCTCGAAAAACGTCTTGAGCTTTCGCGGACAGCAGGTTTTGATGGCGTTGATTTTGATGATGCCGCAAGTGTCACTCCTGATGAGCTTCGTCGAGCGGTTGAGTCAACGGGTGTTTTTGTCCACAACGTGATTAATCATGCACATTGGAAACAGCGTCTTACCAGCCCCGACAAGCAAGAGCGTGAGACTGCCATCGCTAATGTAAGACATTGTATGGAAGTGTCGCATGCAGCTGGTGGCAGTGCTGTCCTTATTGTCTTGGGACGTGCGACCGATGGCCTAGACGCTGGTGCACGCGCTCGAGAAGAAATTCAGAAACTGCTTCCTCTCGCCGCCAAGCTTGGCCAACGAATACTGTTTGAGAATGTGTGGAATGGCATGTTCTATGATCCGGAAGGATCCCGCAATCAGTCGGTTCAACCATTTGCAGATTACATAGATAGTTTCCGCAGTCCGTGGGTGGGTGCCTATTTTGATCTCGGTAATCATGCACGTTACAGTGACGTCGCCACCTGGGTTCGCGACCTTGGACCAAGGATTGTCAAACTGGATATAAAAGGGTATTCAAATGAAAAAGCCGACCTGAACGGCGTGCGAAAAGGATTTGTCGATATTACCGATGGAGATATCGACTGGGAGTCCGTTCGTGACGCGTTGCGGGAGATCCAGTTTACGGGTTGGGTAGCGGCGGAAGTAGGCGGGGGTGATCTTTCTCGTCTTGAAATGGTCCTCAAGCAAATGAAACAGGCGCTCCTCGGGTAAGGAGGTCACAGGGTTCACTAGAAAGAATATCTCATGAATAAGACTGACTTTCAAAAACACAATCGCCGTGGCTTTATTTCAACAACAGCGGTTGCGTCACTTGCCGCCTCGACAATGGTCCACTCTGCGACGGCCGCCAAGTCGGAACTACGTCCGCTACGCCTTGCAGTGATCGGTTGTGGAGGACGTGGGCGCGGGGCCATCAATGACTCCCTGACAATAAATAGCGGAGTGACTCTTGTCGCCGCCGCTGATCTTCAGCTTGAGAACTGTCAGCGAACGTTTAAGGATATGTCCAAAACACATCCTGATAAGGTTGATGCAAAAAGCACAAAGCTGTATTCAGGGCTTGACGGATATAAACAAGTACTTGATGACCCTGACGTTGATGTCGTTCTTCTCACGACATCACCAGGATTCCGCCCGCTTATGGTACAGGCGGCAGTCGAAGCCGGGAAGCATGTATTTGCTGAAAAGCCGGTTTGCATTGATGCAGTGGGATACCGAGCATGTAAAGCATCACACGCTTTGGCTGAACAAAACAAAACCGCAATCGTCACGGGCACCCAGTATCGTCGACAAGTGAACTACATTGCAGCCATTGAGCAGATTCGAAGTGGAGCAATAGGCGAAATCGTCAATATTACTGCCCGTTATTGCACCGGCGGCATTTGGTACCGGCCACGAAAAGAGGGCATGAGTGACACCGAATATCAGCTTACAAACTGGATGCATTTTATCTGGCTCAGTGGAGATCAAATCTGCGAGCAAGCGGTTCATAACATCGATACATTTAATTGGGTTATGGGCGAAAACCCTCTCTCTGCGTATGCGTCCGGTGGCCGGTTCACTCGACCATCAGATAGTGAAATGTGGGACAGTATGTCGGTTGCCTACGAATACCCAAACAATCGTACAGTTTCTTTTATGTGCCGTCAGATTCCCGGCTCACAGGGTCTCAACGATAATGTCATCTACGGTACCGAAGGCACGTGTCAAATCGGAGCGGCAAATTCAGGCTCGCGTATATTCGACCGCAAAGGCAAGCAGGTCTGGGAGAAAGAAGGCCGCATAAAGGATGCCTACCGCGAAGAACATCGAGCCCTTGTTGAATCAATCCGAGATGAAAAACCTATCGTTGAGCTTGAGCAGACGGCCAATAGTTCAATGGTGGGCGTACTTGGTCGAGTCGCAGCGTATACCGGTAAAAAAGTCACCTGGGACTTCATGACAACACAAAGCACGCTCGACCTGTTCCCCAAATCACTCACCTGGGATGGGGCACTGCCGTCGAAAGGCTATGCCGTGCCAGGGAAAACAAAACCTGTCTAGGGCGTTAGCAATGAAGCCTAGTGGTGATGGCGAGTGGTCAGGTGAGTTGTGGCACAGCGTACGCCGGCC
>JAUWWJ010000184.1 GCA_030616935.1 Planctomycetaceae bacterium | reverse complement strand
TGACAGAGTGCGCGAGCCCAAAGGGGCTTCCGATTGCTAGAACAGTATCACCAATCTGAACACCAGCACCCTCTGCCAGACGGGCAGTTGGTAGATGCGACTCATTGATGAGCATGACACCAATGTCAGTGTCAGCATCTGTCCAAACACGCGATGGCTGGATTTCACGTCCGTCATCAAGTCGAATCGTGATGTTGTCCAGGTCAGCCCCGTGAATGACGTGTCGGTTTGTTATGACAACAACTTCATCAGCGAGATTTGTGATCACCCCTGAGCCAGCTTCTTGTTCGTCATCGCGAGAGACACGACCACGACCATTTGATTTGCGTGCATCAATGTGTACGACGGCAGGTCGAAGAAGGACTGAAAGTCTTCGAAGTTGGGCGCCTTGCATTTCCAGTTGTCGTGCGTCGCGAACTACCTTGTCGTAAAGACGTTCTCTCTCGGTGAGGCTAAGACGGCGGCTGATGGATGGGTCGACTCGATCTGTGGCATCCGGGGTTGTTGGCTGGATCGGTCGTAACGGTGTTGTGGCCTGTTCTTGGGCTATGATGGGCCCGCTGAGAATGTGGGCCAGCCATGCGGCTGCAACGATATGAGATCGAAGGGTAGAAATAGGTGCCGCGATCATGCTCTGTCTCCGCTTTGTATACGTATTCTAATCAAAGTATACATCGCGGAAATGTCAAAGCATTAGATGCATCTTCATTCATGAAACGGCTTGTTTAGGCCTCTGCCTGCTGCTCAGCCATCCAACGTCTACCAGATTCTTCGGTTTCTCGCTGGCACTGAATACACATTGTGGCATAGGGCAGCGCCTGAAGCCGTGCTAAGGGTATTTTTCCATTGCATACTTCGCATGCCCCGTAGGCACCGGAGTCCATCCGCTCCAGAGCGTTCTCTATTGATCCAAGTTCGCGTGCCTCGACCTCGGCCAATTGCGAACTAATTTCATCTTGTGCAGTATCTACGGCGGCATCAATGACGTCCCCTGGCGATTCACTTCGCAATTCTTTTAGCAATGTGAGGTCGCCATTGAGCGCATTACGGAGAGCATCACGTCGTCGGACAAGGATCGATCGGAGGCTCGAGAGTGCATCTTTTCGTGCCATGGTGTTATTCCTCCTAGTTGCCAATGTGTCGACTGGTGAAACCAGATTCACATCGTGGCTACTCACATGATACGGAGCAGCCCGGGTCTTGGTTCTGGAAAAGTCGAAAAAAATCGCCCTGTCTGCCAAGACTGCCCGTTTTTAGCTGTTTCGCATTCAGATTCTCATCGTCATGGAAAAGATCGACTTTTTGAATTGGCGACTGGTGCGCAAAAAGACTGTGTGCTACTAATCGACTAATCTGCCTATTTCACCATGTAGAGTCAGGACGACGTTGCGAGATCCTCCACGGATTCTATGTTCACACAAGTAGACGCCTTGCCAGGTTCCGAGGCAAAGTTTTCCCGCCTCAATGGGGATCGTCAGAGAGCATCCCAGCATTGAAGCCTTGATGTGAGCAGGCATGTCATCAGGGCCTTCACAGGTATGACGATACGGCAGGTCTTCTGAAACCAGATTTCTAAATGCCATTTCCAGATCACGCGTGACGTCAGGGTCTGCATTTTCATTGATTGATAGGCTTGCTGACGTGTGTTGTAGGAATAGGTGGAGCAATCCGATATCTGGTTTTTCCATGTCCGCAAGAGCCTTATCAAGCTCAGCGGTAATCAGATGAAATCCACGGCTGCGCGGTGCGAGTCTGACTATACGCTGTTGCCATGCCATGCTTGACGCCCTCAAAAAATGAAAGGAATACAATGGGATCGAAAACAGGCCAAAAGAATACAAGTCCGAGAGTTTTGTTTGGTTCAATGCTGTCCGAAGCACCAGACAACACCATCATCGCTTGCCATGACAACTCGATCACGGACGACGGCTGGTGATCCGGAAAAACCGCCACCAACGCTAAATTCCCAGCACGTTGATCCGTCATGGTCTCGCAGGAGTTTTATGTCACCCGCTGTGTCGGCAACGAGAACACTTCCTGAGGGCTTTGCTACCGATGCACCTTCTTCAATAATTCGAACTGCTACCGGTGATGCGTCGACACGGCCACGCATGGGATGTTGCCAGCAGAGGCCTCCATCTGTCTTGTTAAAAGCCTCAACTGCACGGCCACGAGATCCGACGAAAACAAAATTGCCAGCCATGGTTGCACTCGAGCGATATGCTGGTTTTTGTGAGTCTCCGCCAGCTTGCCAACGAACTTTTTCCTGAAGGTAATTAACGGCAAAGAAAATCCCACCCTCGGTGCCAAAAAACACATCTGAGCCGCTGATTGAAGGGGTCGTTCCAGTTGGGCCTCCAAGTGGAATTTCAGCGACAGTTTTTCCATTCATTGCATCAAGAATGTGAAGTGTGCTGTCACAGCCAGCAAGAAATACTCGGTGCCCATCCTCCGACTTATCTACCGTAGGCGAACAACGAATCTGATCCCCTATTTCATGTCGCCAAACAATTTCCCCGTCAGTAAGTTGGAGGCAAACAAGCGTTGCATCCTGAGACCCAACAAGCACGACAGGTATCTCAGAAGAGTGCAGAATGGTTGGTCCACCAGAAATCTCTCCTTCCATCGTAAGATCCCAGACAACTTCGCCACTATTCGTATTCAGGCATCGAATAACACCGAAATCGTCACCAACAACAACAAATGGATACTCCGGTTCGGTCGAGACAGCAGCTGCAGATGGGAATCCTGAGTCAGGTGAATCAAACTGCCCGAGTGTTTTACCGGTATCGAGTGATAACGCTAAGAAGTGACCGTCGAGGTCACCAAGATAGATCGTGCCGGCGTAGATCACTGGTGTGGCAGTGAATGCACCACCTTCGAATCGTCGGTTCCAGTGTTCCTTGAGAGGGAGTTGTAGGACGACTGTTGATCGCCCCGCGCCGCTTGGTGTGCCTCGAAACATGGGCCATGCTTCGGGGCCTGCAGCATTTTCAAACCCGAGTAGCGGGGTTGACGAAAAGAGGAGCAGAAATAGAAGTAGTGCCTTCGGAAAAATATTCATGGTATGACGCTGAGAAGGGGGGTTACACTTTGGCTGATGCGCGTTGATAGAGATCGATAAAATCTTCTAACGAACAGGGACGGGGATTGAAGCTGCTCGTCCATTGCATGGATGCCTCTTGGGCTAGACGCTCGATCTCAGGCGTTTCAGTATGAGTTCCTATTACATCACCAAGTGATTGGTAAAGGCCTGTTGTTTTCAACAACGTGTGTATCCAATCGGCTAGTGAAGCTTCAGGAACATCAGTGCTGAGTCCAGCAATTGCAGCTAGGTCCTCGTATTGATCCTGTGCGACTTTTCCATTGAATCGTATGATGTGAGGCAGCATAAGCCCAACAGCCTGGCCATGAGCGACCTTATAACGTGCCGTGAGCGGGTTTGCTGCTCCATGGGCTGCTCCAAGCATGGCATTTTCAATAGCAAGTCCAGCCCAAGCTGCCCCTAGTTGAACAGCTGATCTAGCACGAATATCTGTTGGGTTGCAGAATACATCTGGAAGGTTTTTGGTCAGTAATTTCCAAGCTTCCCGCGAGAAAATACGCGATGCTGGTGTGGCCTTAGTGCTTACGTGGCTCTCTAGGGCGTGCGAGAGTGCGTCAATGCCAGTAAGTGCTGTGACTCGTGCTGGTTGGGTTACGGTTAAGCATGGGTCCAGAATGGCTACTCGGAAGGCGGCGTTGGGGTCACCGCAGGCCAATTTCACTCCTGTTTGTGCGTCACTGATAAGTGCAAAAGACTGCGTTTCACTGCCCGTGCCGGCAGTTGTCGGGCAGCCAATTGATGGGAGGAGCGGGCGGCCTGTTGTGCCACGTCCTTGATAGTCCTCCATTTTCCCACCGCAACAGAGCAAGAAGTTGATTCCCTTTGCGCAGTCCATGGAACTACCACCGCCGAGACCGACAATGAGGTCAGGGCTAAAAGCCTTCGCGAATGCGGTACCAGCTTCTACCTGTCGTGTTGTTGGATTTTCTGTGAACTCACTGAAGACTGTTGTCTCGAGGCCCGAAGCCTTGAGGGATGCGACCCCTGCATTTGTATGACCCGCCGCGACAACACCTGCATCACTGACTATAAGTGCGCGTGTGCTATTAAGTTCTTTCGCCACGGCACCCAACTTAGCAATGCTTCCTTCACCGACGACGAGACGCGTGTTCGCACGAAATGCAAATAGTGACGGCTGCACAGCCGGTTTCTCCGACTCGTGTGTCATAGGTCTATCTACCTGATTGAGCCGGAGCAGCGGTTGCGGTAGAGACCAACTCTGATGTTGCGGCCATTTGGAGGGCTCTTGAGCGATAAAGGAAATCGATGATGTTACCTTCATGAGGTTGCAACCAATCGAGCTTTATTGTTGGCAGAGGACCAAGGTTTAAACGGTCAATATGGTTTGCTTGAATCAATTGATGCTGAAAGCCACTGTTGTTTGTGATAGCCGTTGCAACAAGAGTAGGGCCAATTCGGTCCAACATTTTCTCCTGTGGGCACTTCACCACACTGCAAAATGGAAACATATATTCCGCGTGCGCAATTTCTGGGTCCGGGGAGTCACATTCAACAATTGTCGGCCGTAGCCATCCACATCGCTCTCCTTCTACAAATCGAGAGCCATATGGTGCGGTTGCGTGACGAACGCTAGGTTTATCAAGGAGGCTCTCGATCTGCTGCCAGATGGCTTTGGTAGCGCCCGGAATGGTGAAGGCAGCAAGCGTTGCCTCAGGGTTATCCGGAGGACGAACATCCTGCGTCCCGATGCGTTCAGCGAGTGCGTCAGCAATTTCATCTGTGTGGC
>JAUWWJ010000363.1 GCA_030616935.1 Planctomycetaceae bacterium | reverse complement strand
GCTCCTGTGCAAAGCCAAATCCTCGTACGTGGAACTGACGAATACCCTCATGGAGCCCACCGGTTTGGTTGTCTATGCTTCGTGCTCATTCTGGCATTGTGATTCCTGCACCCAACGGTTGAATTCAGCGGCGGCGCCTTTTGCCGTCCGCTGCAATGATTTGTTATGTGTTTGCTTTCTAATCGTCTGGCCAGTAATAGAATGTTTTCCCGCAAGGCTTAACGATACGGCTATTGTCTTCAGGCTGTAATTCATGCAAGTCGTTTTTCCAAACGCCAGTCATTCCCATCAAGAGAGCATAAGCGGAAATAACGGCATCCCACTCATGGTCATTTGACGTTCTTATGTTTATGCCGCCTAACACATTTGACAAGAAACTGTCCATTTCAGCTCGGCTCTCACGATAGTTATATTTTTGTTGAGTTAAAGCATAGTAAAGAACCTTCGGGTGCGTCTCAGACAACGTGATACTGCCAGAACTGCTTGCCGTCTCAACTAGCACAGACATGCCATTAATGCCCATAGAGCCAGACAGCGTATTCGGAGACATTATGCTATTTCTAACCGCTGGGTATCTTTTTCTAAGCCAGAGGTCGGCAGGTCGCCAGCCACTGTCCCCTGTGCACCAGCATGAGAGCGTGTCTACACCTAAACCAAGAACGCTATTTGTTTGTATTTCATTGATAACAGCCTCTGAATTCGAAAGTGTTGTGACTGAAATGCTCGCCGGTTTACCATCGCAAATTCGTAAGACTGCGAAGCCATTCGATCCGTTCCCGCCAGGATCATAACCAGCAATTGTTCCATCTATCCTTTTAACGTCAGCCCCATTTTCCATTCTCACACCTAACGATTTGGTCACCGGCGCGAGCTTTCGAGCGTCCGGTGCACTAAAAGGTTAGCGACTATTTCGATCTCATGTGCCTAAGTAGCAAGAGAATCCTTTTTTGTATATTCTTCACTCGGACAGGAAATCGGTTCTTTGGATTGTCAGAGCTCAACTTGTATGTGAGTTTGAGGTCTTTGATTCTTTGGTAGATTATACCAACCAAATCCTCTGTGCTCTTTTCGATGAAGTATTTAAGATCACTTCTCTTAAGTGAAGGATGTGATTTGATCTTGCCCTTTTTGAGAGAATTGAAATCGAACCCTTGTACGGACAGTTGGTCATAGATATCATGCTTTAGTTCCGAGATCACTTGTGCGAGATCTGCATCACGATTTAGGTAAAGCCAACAGACTGTCGAATTATGCCGGATCTCGTCCAGAAAGGCTCTCTTTGCTCCCTTTTTGCCTTTGATGAGAGCGGATAGCGTTTTCCTTGTCTTTTCAAAGGTGTCAATCCCCTTGAGGGCTACTGGAATCCACTCCAACATGGATTAAATGTACCTCCTTTTTATATCGCTAACGTTTGGGCTGACCGTCGTTGGGAAGACGCGCAAAGCGCGAATTCTCAACGTACGAGTCCAGCCCGTTGTTGGGCGTCATACATTTCACGTAAAGGGGCAAAGACGATGCTGCTTCCAATCTCATCGAACCGCATCGTCATCCTCAACCAAGGGCGACCCATTGGGTCGCCCTTCATTATCTCCCGGGTCTCCCGTGAACCATTACAAAAGTCTCTATTTGCCGGGCTCTTTTATTGTCCTGAAGAAGCCGACCGTGATTGTCTGGTTCCCGCTCTTCTCCTTGGCCAACACTTCGAACTGGTATGGCGTGTCGTATTCAAGAAAGTCCGCAGGAATCTGCATTTTCCCCGCAGAAGGAGGGAGATTCTGTACGTCGAGAACTCGTAGCGGATCATCGCGTTCCACGATTACTTGGTAACTGACAATCTTTATTCCCTTCGGTTCCGTAACAGGTTCCCAGCTAATGACGGTATGGTCTGGATCGACCACCGAATGGGCTTTAGGTGACACAACAGGAGCTGTCGGGATCATATGCGAGAGAGTTGTTTTACTCTCGAACTTGTCCCCTTTAACAGTCTGACCTACAAACTCGTATTTGCCTTCCGGATACATCTTCAGTAGCTCTGCAAATGGAAGTATATCGAAAGACGGCTCGCTACTCTCAAAGAACAGTTCTGTGATCCCGATCTTCTTGGCAGCGTTGTCGACGTTGAACCTGTAAATCTTCTTCCCAGCGGGATTGTAGATTTCGATCCAATCCCATCCATCGCCATCGAGAAAGACCTGAACACCCGCAGCCCTATCGCTAGCATTGTACTCAATGAAGAATTCAACTTCCTTCAGTTGGGCTTTCTTGGCTCCCGCTGCACCCTCATGTATCTTGTATAGAACCTTACCGTTGGGAGCAAACAGAACGTCGTACTCTTCGCCGTCGACGATCATTTCTATTTCGTAGTGCACAACTTTCCCACCCTCAGTGAATTCGCCGATATCAACCAATCTGCCAGCCCCAACTGTCTTGAGGATGGCTTTCTTGACTGGGGCAGGAACATCGTCAATGCCGACTTTCGCCTCGTTGGACTGGGACCACGCGACAGAACACATCATGCCCAGCATGATTACGACGCTCATCTTCACAACTGACCGCCTTGTCACTATTTTCATGTTTTGCACCTTTTTCATGTTTTGCACCTTTCTCTTGATTGCTGTGTTTGAAAATTGGGGCCTTATCTATCCCTCTTGCGAGAGAAAGTAAACTACATCACGCATTACGATATTATTACGGACCGAGATGACAATGATCACCGGAACTCATTGAATCATGCTTTCAGCCTTTCTGCTCATGTCATCTTGCCCAACTATGTATATATGGTTTCTATATAAGAATCCGTAGCCAAAGAATCTTTGCTCTTGGCTTTAAATATCAGAGTATAACCGCTACGGGAAATATATACTGCATAAGTCAGATTTTCAAGGAAAAAACTGTGCCAAAACGTGTGGTTTGTAACAAACGCGAATAATGAATGTCGGAGTTGTCGGTTTACAGGATCCGCGAATTTCTGTAACTCTTT
>JAUWWJ010000207.1 GCA_030616935.1 Planctomycetaceae bacterium | reverse complement strand
GTTTTCTGACGGTGCTGCAAAGGTTGTCGCAGCGAACAAAGTCATTGCTATGCAAGTAAGCATGCAGAGCGGGCGAGGGAAAGGCATTGTGTTGGCTCCTTGTAATGGGGAAGGAATCAGTATCGTTTGGTGGTGATGCACCGTACTGAATCCCAGATATCTCTTCAACGAGTTACCGCACTCGATAGTTTCGAGCCATTTCAAAAATATGGCAACATGCAGAATGGGGTATAGAAGTTCAACCTGCAGCGAAGATGGTGGGCTAGGCAGCCTTTTTGATTTCAACCTCTGCAGGTGCTGGTGGCCTGGACTCTTGTTGGCGGGGAAGGTCTTCAGAGTCGTCTTCGGCATGCTCGACCTCTTCTTCGTCTTCTGACAGGAATGTTCCGGTCAGCCCATCGAGCATGTCGGGGAGTGATGAGAGAACGTTTACAAAACCGAGTACCATCACTCCGTGGTGTGCACCGAGCTCGAGTGCAGAGATATCTGCGAATAGGGTTTCTGCAGCTTCATCGAGGCCGCTTGTCAGAAGAACAATCCCAGTCGTGAATTTCAGCCATGTGCTTTCAGCCAGTGATTTAATACCAGTCGTCAATGATCGCTTCCATCGAACGATTATTGGAGCGGGGTGTGTTCTTTTTCGGCGATTTTTTTTTGAAGACGCCATACTCTGGTCCGTTTCCCGTGGGCACGAATTCTTTTCTAAATTCGTGCTTGGAAGTACCTTTTTCAGAGGTGTGGGGTCAATGGCAAATCGGTATTAGCAGTCAGTCTTTTACTGGTTCCATTTGACCTGTCGGAGCAAGAAGGCGAAAAAGGACGGAATCAAGGATTATCAGGAAGACACCAAGGACAAGTCAGTATGGCTGAACAAAATCAGAGCGAATATGAGTTTCTGAAAGGCTCGCCGGCCTTTGACGGTCTTAGTGACCTCGACATCAGAAGTATTCTTTCAAAAGCCACGCCGATGGAGGTTCGTGGAGGAGAGGTGCTCTTTCGGCAAGGCGATCCCGGTGGGACGATGTATGTCATTACGAGCGGCCGTGTACGTGTGCTTCTCGAGGACGATGAAGGGGAACAGTCGCTTCTGAATGTACTCGATCGCGGGGCTCACTTTGGTGAACTTTCCATGCTGATTGGTTCACCGAGGAATGCAACGATAAAGACGGTCGTTGATACTGATTTGCTGGTATTGAATCATGATCATTTCGCTGAAGCAGTAGAGCAGGTTCCGCAGTTCGCGGTGAATTTAAGTAAGACTTTGGGGCGTTGGTTACGGGGGGAGTTGCTCGGCACCCGGCGTCAGGTCATTCGTGCAGTCTTTGCAGTGATAAGAACTCGTAAGGAGCATGCTGCACTTGCTCCGCACATGGTCAAGGCGTTTAAAGCACGGGGTGCCACGGTTAAGGTGGTGACGGATAGGCCGGAGGCGTGGCCAGCTCAAGATGTTCTTGCCGAACTGGTTCATGGAAATGATGTTGAACCACTTCGTGATCGTGTCGCAGATGCCGTGACGCAGGGAGTCAGAGTGCTTGTTGATTGTGATGTGGCGACTGCCGAAGCATCCTTATTGAGCCAATGCGAACACCTTCTCTGGCTTTTTGACAATCAAGATCAGGGACTCGTTGAAAGTAGGCTTGGTGCGTTTGTCCGTGACCGTGATAGTTTGGCTGGTCACTCACAGGTTGTTTGGACACATAAACGGTCAGCTCGGCTTCCAAGGCATGCCTCGCATGATCTCCCACTTCCAGGTAGCGATATGCGAGTGCAGTGGGATCACGATTCTGGAGAGCCTCACTTTCGTGATCACGATGTGACTCGGTGCGTGCATTGTGTTGATGACCTTCAGTTTGGCCTCGCGCTTGGTGGTGGAGGCGCCAAGGGTGTTGCGCACCTCGGTGTTATTGAGGTGTTGAATCGTGAAGGCATTTATTTTGATTCTGTCGCAGGCACAAGTGCTGGTGCCATCATGTCTGCTGGGTATGCAATGGGAAAGTCGCCCGATGTGCTGCTGCAGTTAATGCTCAAGGAGATGACGCCGCCGCGTTGGTTGAGGAAATTTCCAAAGAGCAGGGAGATGTTTCTGCTGTCGCAATTCCGTATGGGGTGGATTGAGCCGAAATTCCGAGAGCATCTGCAGAGCGTACAGTTCGATGAATTATTGCTTCCGGCGTCACTTGTGACCGTCGATCTGGTAACGGGGCAGGAAAGGATTCGGCGATCTGGCGATGTCGTATCGAGTGTGATGGAGAGCATCAATCATCCAATTTTTGGAAAACCAATACTTCGGGGCGATGAAGCGCTTGTAGATGGAGGGGTTTTGGCAAATGTGCCATCACACTGCTTGCGTCGACAGGGTTCGAACTTTGTTCTGGCTGTTGATGTGACGACAAAACTGTCGACAGACTTTTGTCGTGATCCCCGTAGGCCAGAGAAACTGACGTCACCGGGGTATCTACGGACGTTGCTCCGAGTAAATGATGTTTCGCTTCGAAGTCTTTCCGGTATTCATCGGTCTGGTAGTGATTATGTCATTACGCCGGATACATCAGCCCACACGTTTGATGACTTTGCCGCAGGTGAAGAACTGATGAATCTTGGCCGGGAAGCGGCGGAAGCGGCGCTCCCTGAAATCAAGGAGCGAATAGCCAAAGTATACCGTTCCATCGACGATAACACCTCTCGGTAAATTTTTACTGATTCGTGTAAGGTTATGAAATAGTATTACATTGTGCTGACAGCGACCAAAGTGTTTGTTAGTTCGGTATGAGTTATGGAAAGGATTGGTGTTCATGCACAAGAACGCAATCTCAGCCTGGCTGGTAATATGATTTGTTTCAATATGTTCGTGGTTTCGCATTGATTTTTTAGAAGGGCTTCCCATGTCGACAACTAGACGACAGTTTCTCACCAAGACAACAACTCTTGCGACCGCAATGTCGGTGCCTTATTTCGGATGGCACAAAAAAACACTAGCGGACGAAAGTCAGTCCAAGAACGACCGTGTAGCCGTTGGTCTCATTGGTGCCGGTGGCATGGGGCTAGGGAATCTTCGTACCGCATCTCAATGGATTGACGTCGTTGCAATCGCAGATGCAGATGCTGGTCGTGCTTCTGCAGCGAATAACTCGTTGAGTGATGGAAAGGCGAAAGAATATGCCGACTACCGAGCCATTCTTGACCGAAAGGATATCGATGTTCTTCATATCGCAACGCCAGATCACTGGCATACGAAACCATTGATTGAAGCAATGCTTGCTGGGAAAGATGTCTACTGCGAGAAGCCTCTCACGTTGACAATTGATGAAGGGAAACTCATTCGGAAAGTTCAGAAAGAAACGGGTCGTGTTGTTCAAGTTGGGACACAACAACGAAGTCAGTTCGGTCTGTTCGTAAAAGCGGTTGCAATGGTTGCCGATGGCCGCGTCGGGAAAATTAAAAAGGTGACTGCTGCGATCGGGGCTGGTCCGACATGTGACCCGCTGCCTGTGGTGTCGCCGCCAGCAGAATTAGACTGGGATCGATGGTTGGGTCCCGTTCCTGCTGTTGATTATCGTTATTACAAAAAAACCTCCAATGGGAAGAAAGGTTCACGCCCAAACACGAATTGCCATTACGAGTTTCGGTGGTGGTATGAGTTTTCAGGCGGCAAGCTGACTGATTGGGGTGCACATCATGTCGATATTGCTGTTTGGGCTCTTGAGCAGGCAGGGCAGGCGGGTGAGCACGGTGGTCCAACAGGTATTGGAGGGAAGGCGACGCATCCGGTTCCATTTAAGAATGGTATGCCGGTAGAACGAGACCGCTACAACACAGCTACCGCGTTCCTCCTCACGGCAACATATCCTGACGATGTTGAACTCGTTATTCGGCACGATACAGATAATGGCGTCCTTATTGAAGGAGACAAAGGGCGTATTTTTGTCAATCGCCGGAAACTTGTTGGGGCCCCAGTCGAAGCACTTGCGGATGATCCACTTCCAGAGGATGCAATTGCGAAGGCGTATAAAGGTCTGCCCATGGAGGCCGATGGGCGTAAGGCGCACTGGGCCACTTTCCTGAATTGTGTGAAGACACGGAAAGATCCGATCTCTGACGTTCACTCGCATATGCGAGCCCTCAATGTCTGTCATCTCGCTGGTATAAGTGCCCGACTTGGTCGCGATCTTGCGTGGGACGCCTCGTCCGAGCAGATTACTGGTGACGACGAGGCCAATGCGATGCTATCACGTCCATATCGCAAGGGATATGAGATCAATATGGGATGATCGTGAGCAGCAGGGTTGCAGCTGTTCAGGCAATGAGCGGCATTGGACAATCGAGTGTTGTGGCGATTGCTCTCAAAAGATTGATCTCTCGTGAGGTGATTGTGCCGTCGGCAGATGCTGTTTCAGCCAGACCCCGAATAAGTTTGGCTTTCGATTTGCCTGGCAGCCGTCCGAGGGCATCAAGCGAGTGGTTGAGTCTGCTGAAAATTGTTCGATCCCACGGTTGGAGTTCAAGCGGCGGCAAGCC
>JAUWWJ010000472.1 GCA_030616935.1 Planctomycetaceae bacterium | reverse complement strand
CTGAATCCTGAGAGAAACGATACGAGCTACCTCAAGGCCGGAGAGAACAACGCTCAAACTGGTTTGCAAAGCATATGAAGTTCGAAGGAGGCAAGAAGTATGATAACAAAATGTATTCATTGCAACACTAAGTTCAAGACACGTGACGACTGTAAAGGAAGGAAAGCCAAGTGCCCAAAATGCGGACAACCTTTTACTATTCAGAAATTTACACGTGAGGTTGTTTCTGAATTAAGCGAAATCAGCACAGATGTTGATAAGAACATCTGCGAGGTACTTGGTTTGGATGGTCTGGAAGCAAGAGATCCACAAGAAAATAGACAGCAATTGACAAGTGGTATCTACAAATGTTATGTATGTAGACAGAGATGTCCCTGGGATCCGGTTGTCAACGCCAATTATACGCCTATATGCAAGCGATGTTCTGAGCAAAAGAAACTGGAACGAGAGTTGAGAATTTCAAGCCGGCGTAGAGCAGCACAGAAGAGGCGTGTAGGGCTTATATTTATCGGGTTCGGTCTCTATGTCTTAGGTGTTGCATTAATCGTTTTCGCCGCTTGCTGGTTCTTACACGAGGCCGGATCCATGACGGGCACGACGATGGCATATGCACTCATCGCAGTATTGGCTGTGCCATGTTTCAAATTCGGGACGGACTGTTTGCGAGGTTTTGTCTGATTCACGTGAATTCGCCACATGGAAAAGACGCGTCAGAGCTACTTGGATGAGTCACTGGGACAAATAACCGCAAACCACCCATCCCTACCTCCCTTAAGTTCATTTTGGACCGCCTCCTTTTGGTAAAGTGGAGTCTCCGTATAGCCTCCAAAAGCAATGTGAGTCGTACCTGAGATAATGCGAGCCGCAATTGCGTGGGTATACTCTTGTGCCGGGTCACTTGCGCCCGTCAGCCGTGTGCAATAAAGCCGCCTCGTAAAGCCCTTGCTCATGACCAGAAGCCAAGCGCCACCGGTGTAGTCGTTACGAAGGGGATTGAAGGTAAGCGGCAGCCCAAACCCGAAACGACCGCCGATATATAACCTGCCCTGCTTATCAGCACAGATTTCTCCATATTGTGCGGTTGCGGTATTTGCGCGATTGTTATCAAGTCGACCACAAAACTGCTGGCCAAGCAAGTACCGGCCAGTGGACGGTTCGTAGCGTGCGAAAAAGCTCTTTCCCTCCGATTCGTAGCCCCACTTATCATGCCATTTGTCGCCCCCGACAATCTCTACCTTTTTTGTGATGTCAAGCGGGTCATACTGGAAGATGTGATCACCTTCCCCTCCTTTCCAGCTAAATGCACAGTACAGCCGACCATCTCGGCCGATCGAGCAGCGCCAGCCCTTCGTATCAATCATGTTTTTACCCGACCTGTTGATATAACGGTTAGAAGCTTGGTCTATAGACCAATCATAAGCCTTCCACAAGCTGGCGCCCGTGTAACTTCTGCCACGGACGTAGGACACTTGCACTGTCGAATGTTGGATCCAGCCAATGTGGACCACCGTCTTCGATGCTTCGTCTATACAAACGTCCTGGGTCTGATGCCAATCGCTATGCCCGGAGAAGTTGCCCAAGGTTCTTCCACGTGGGTTATACACATGGAAGGTTCCAGGTCCCGGGTACTCTAAATCTGCTTGTGATGCTTTGGTTACGAGAGCTGCGCAAAAACCTTCTCTTCCCGCGTCGAGTCGCATAACTTTGCCAGGTGCCTTCTTCCAGAGGACAGCGGCGGCCATCGGATTCAGTTTAGCCAAGCCGCGATCCCATAAGGCAACATAAATGTTGTCGCTATCGTCAACAGCAAGGTCCAGAACCGAGTCTGCTATTCGAGTCACCGACAAGACCTGTGCTCCATCGGGAGACAGTCGTACAACCGCGCCTCTGGATGATGCCGTGGCACCGTTCACAAGAGTTGGCTCTACACCGCCAGGGGTAGCATCTCCAATGTTCGCTGCAAGGACTACCGTACCGTCCGACTGGATGATGCAGCCATGGACACTGTCGTCCGCACCGCTTCCACCCATATATGAAGATGCTGTAATGGGTCGCACGCCCTGATCCTCCAAAACGGAATCAACAACGCTGGCCAACTCATTGGATTCCTTGG
>JAUWWJ010000457.1 GCA_030616935.1 Planctomycetaceae bacterium | reverse complement strand
CTTCCTGTCGCTTCACGGCAGACGTTTCACCGTAGTGGACAACTGACGTGGCCTTTTGCGTGGTATGCCACATAACCGTCATGGAGGTTTTGGTTCCAAATTGCAGGTAGGGTTCTACAAGCAACCTAAAGGGGCGTTGCTGAGGTTGAGGGTCTGCCTGCACCGCCTGTTTGTGATGGGCAAACTCCTGAGCCACCCACTCGGATGTTGCGGCCTCACCGTAGACAGAGACCTCTTTGATTCGGCCAGCATGTGCGTGGAATTCATTGGCGTCGACGTAGGCTCCAATGCAATATTGCGCATTGTCAGGGTAGAGGATTGTTCCGTGCTGCTCGTTGCTTGAGAGCTCCTTCTTGCCGTTGACATAGAGATTTGTTGTGGTGCCGTCAAAGACTGCAGCCACATGATAGAGTTTTCCAGGGACGTGTTCAGAACGGGACTTGAAGTATGTCATTCTCCCGTTGCCGTCGTCTGTTCCTGATGTTGCCAGAGCAAAATAGAAGTGGGTGTCATCGTATCCAAGCACCCATCCTTTTTCAGCATCTCGGTTATCTTGAATGGCTCCGATGATGCCACCCCATTGTTGAGGGACATCGACACTGCACACCGCTGAGACGGTGAGTGCCTCTGAAGGTAACGCCGTGAGCACATTAGTAATATCCTTGGCCAGAATGCAGTGCTCGTCCTGTCCGAGAAACATCAATGATTGTCCTGCGTCATCTTTTAGAAACCGGGCTGGCATCTGCAGTTTGGCGTCAGGCCCGAGACGAGCCTGAAGTGACTGGTTCAAAACGTATTTGGAATCAAACACCCAATGTCCCAATGGGTCCGGGCCATCGTGTGGAAAGACCGAAGCGTTATTGAAAAGCAAAAAAGCAGTCAGAAGAAAACCGTTTTTGATTGATGTATGGCATGCTGGAACCATTCCAACTCCAATCGTGTGAGAGGGCAGGGGGCTTGAAGACGTGTGTGCGTTTGGTGCCTCATCATTGATAATGGAGGCGGTTGTCAGGAATAAGGTGTCACTTAGGTGATGAACTGCTTATCACAGGAAAGATAGCATGCTATAAAACATGAAGTGTGTCACACGCACGTCATTTGTGCCCTGCTTACAAGGGACACCATGATCTTTTCTGATGGTTGCATGCTATCGCCTGATGGCACTCTCGAATGGTGGATAGAGAACAAGGGATTCCTCTCTGTCTTTCCACGTGCGAGAGACAACCACTGGTCGTCAATTCAACAGCACAACAACGTTTTTGTAGCCAATAAAGACTATTCGGCAGATGGCACGACCACTTCGAATAGCTCAATGACTGGCTGCTCTGAGATGCTAATTGTTGCAAAGCGACCGAAAGTCCGTGGTACGGCCTTGTTCTCACTCCCAAGACAAAGTCCCTCAAAATATGGACCGGGTATTACTTCAAAGACACGCACGCAGCGGACCTCACGATGGAGATCAGCCTCAATCAGAATTCGGCCCAATGGCGTGCCGCCGTCTTCAATCCGGGCTACCACTTCCTGAGGCAAACAATTCGTGTTAATTCTGACAATGCCGTACTGGACGACGCGATTCATCTTTTTTTGAATTTCATTCGGTCGCGATGAAATACCAAATGCATTGTCGTTAAAAACCGGGCTTCTGAGTAGAATTTCTCTCGTATAACTAGGCCGCTCACCTGCCTCATCCGGGGCCACGCTCACCACCTCGAGAGAAACCGAATGACCGTGGAAAGCCTCCATCGCCACAGTCATGTGCGAGTGGTGAGCAAGCAATGAGTGAAATGGTGCTGGAAGATCTTTTGAATCAATGGCACGAATTGTTCCGAAAGTCTCTACTGGACGAAAGCTCTCTATAAGTGCTTGAACGCAGTTTGCGGCATTGTCATTGGTGGAAGTGTTGGTGTCGGCCATGCTCATAGTATGCCGACAACTGCGGAAAACGTGCACCCAAGACCACGGAAGTGGGGCTACACGCTACTTTCGGCGGTCAGCAGGTCGTCGATTGCCTGCTGGGGGACCGCAAGATCGAGAAGAAACTCCAAAACTTCTCGTAACCTCGAATACCCGCAATCCCTAATTGCATCAGCTGCTAATTTTCTTTCATTCGCCACGATTGCGGCAGCTTTCGAAAATACACCCGCCTTCCGATAGAGCCTTCTCGCGGCCTGAATTGCATCTGCTGTGCCTGCTCCTGCCTCGATTCGTTGATTCGAACATACCGCTTTGATTCTTAG
>JAUWWJ010000263.1 GCA_030616935.1 Planctomycetaceae bacterium | reverse complement strand
CGATCTTTTTCATGGAAATCATCGTCTGCCTTAAAAAGACGACGATACTGGACTTTCTCATCCGCACGACCGATTTTCTGCCCAATGAACCACCCCATTCGTCCAAGCAGACGCGGCTCACGCGTGTTAAAGAAAACCCCCTGCCTGAGAAACTCAATACCTTTCATAACCCACGCATAGCGATCATGATAATCATCAAACTGGACTGAAATGTTGTACGAAAGATTATGAGCCTGGAAATCCCAGACTGAATAAAAGTTTGGTTGCAATTTTGTCATTTGTTCCAAAACAGCCGACAGATTTGTCCAATCTTCCACTTTCTTGTAGAAGTTTGCTCGATCCCAAAGCAGCGTCACGGCGATGTTTTTCAGCCCGAGTGTCGCTAGTCGCATTGTTTCACTCGTTGGATCAATTTCTCCTAAGTCAGCCTGAGACAATTGAGCTTCCGTCCTAAGCCTCGCTAAATAACCACCAGGAGACGAAGAATCACGCGGTTGGCTCAGGGCAGAGAGCGGGACAAGTAGAACCGCTATCAGCACGAGCGCTACAAGTGTCTCTGGCCGTAATCCAAGCCAAACACCTCTTTCCTGATGTTTCGATTGCCTAGGACGACTACTGTTCCCTTCAGTCATGATGCCACCTCGCGGGCTTTAAGGATGAATGCCCCGGCAATAAAAAATGCCACAAGATAACCCAGTGTTTCAAACGCGTGCTGACCAATCAGGTTCATCGGGATATCAAAACCGCTAGCTACAAAATTACTTGTTCCTAAATCTGACAAAGAGGGAAACAAGGATGCGGCGAGCCGCATTGGAGCCAACAAGAACGTGTCTAGCGTTTTCATAGCTGTCACAAAAGGCGTTTGGTCTAGTTCCACAACGATACTCGCCTGAGTGACAATCCTATACAAGGATTCGATAGGGCCGCCACCAGGCATGTCAAAGCTATCACCAGTCACCTGTGCATCGAAAAGGCCTTCGATGAAGCTACGGAACTGACCAATCAAAACGACAGACAAGGTTGCCAGCAGGGCAACAGGGCCTGCAAGAAACGTACTGAACATGACTCCAATCGCTGCTACCAAAAGCATTGCAAACCAAATACCTAAACAGCTCTTTGCATAATTCAAAGCAAATGAGCCATTACCACTACGAAGATAGAAATCAGCCTGTGCAACCCCGTAATACTGTGCTGGCTCGAGGCACTGCAGTACCACCTCTACCCTACCGTCAGAGATAATGTCGCTGAATAAATCGACTTTTCTTGTCCCTCCATCGGCTGACGTTGCAACCAGAGTTCTTGGTATCAGGAGTGAATCAATGGTGAATTCCTTGGCTGTAAAATAAATTGGGTCGCTCTGCAATCCAGTTGAGGGATTCCGAACACGGACACTTCCAGCAATGCCCTTCTCAATATCCCCCTTATACGTCCGGAACACCCTGACGATCATTTCAAGGGGCAAGCCCTGAGGAAACTCTGCTGACGTAATTCCTTCAAATGTCCAGATTGCCGCAGCAAGAGAACCACCCTCAATATATTGACGATAAGACCATTCTGCCCCAACGCTTATCCCCTTGTCGCTCGGCCGACCTTCCCGATCAAGAAACCGTAGCGTGCCACGTAATGGCCTTCGAGCCTCGAGCATGCCTTCGACTGAACCAACTTTGTACCGAGCGGTTTCTCCAGCCCCGCTCAGTCGTTGGATCGCATGCCTATGGCCTTGGGTGGTATCTGTGGACCCATTCCCGTTCGCATCAAGTTCAACACGGTGCCTATGCCCACGATCGAGACTAGTCCGACCTTCGAAACTCGTTGCACGGCCATCTTCCAGTCGTTCTTCCAGAAGGTCCGCTCCGGTCACCTGGTGACCGTGACTGACGCTTCGCACGACAAAGGCCCACCCAACGCCTCCCATGATTACAAGCAGCAGCGTACCGACAATAGAAAACCCAAGTATTCTTCCAAAGACAATCTCGCCAGTGCGAACCGGTTTGGTCGTCACCGTCTGAATGGCCTTCGCCTTGACGTCGGCAGGTAGACTAAAAACGGAAAGCACCAAGACCACAAGGCAAACTAAAAGATTGGTCGCCGAGAGAATAAAGCCTAAATAAAGCTTTCCTGGATTTACACTTTGTGGATCTAGAAACCAACCAGCAAACAAGACGATGACAGCGAAAAGCCCGAGAACTATGAGCACGTTACGGCGAAGTGATTCTTGGATCGCTAAACGTGCCAAGGCCCAAATACGACGCAGCGACATTCCAAGAAGATCTGCAATGCCCGCTAACACGCCTCGATAAACGCGATCGCCGGCTGCAAGCGGCCCGGAAACAGCAGACATTGAGACCCACGCCAAGAGAGCGGCGAAGACGGCAACTAAAAACGCAACTAGCATGTAGGATGCGAGTGCGGGACCAAACCAATTTAAAAATGTTGGTATTTCCTGTTCAAGAACCATCGATTTCAGCGCTCGTTTGTAAATCAGGTAAAAATTTAATCATAGATACAGTCATCGTAGATGCGCTCTGCTTATTATTATTTCCAGAAACAATACGATTTATCTTTCACGAATAACGAGTGGCACCAACCAGCTCAACTATCAATCCTGCCGTGCCCTCCGGCCAGGCCTCGACTCAGTATCTCGGACAACCTCAAGGAACAAATCCTCGAGGGTTGTTGTTGGGCTACCAATTTCAATTCCAGTACCACCATGACGCTCTATAACTGCACGGATTTCATCGTGAGCCTCTACCGGCAGGCCAGTTGAACGGATTTGTGTTATGTCGGTCACCCGAAGTAGTTCATCAACTCGCCCAAGTTCTTTCAGTTCTCCTTGATGGAGAACTGCTATTCGGTCACATACATCCTCAACATCGGCCAGAAGATGAGAACACATAATGACTGTTTTCCCTCTCTCTTTTAGATCGATGATTAGATCTTTCATTTCACGAGTACCAATTGGATCCAGCCCACTAGTTGGTTCATCGAGAAGAACAAGTTCGGGGTCATTGATGAGTGCTTGAGCCACACCAATACGTCGAGTCATGCCCTTCGAGTACTCTCGCAATTGCCTTTTCTTATCGCGCCCGAGTCCAACCATTTCAATCAGCGCATCTGCTCGATGCTTTCGTTCCTCAGGTGGCATGTCAAACAGCCGTCCATAGAAATCTAATGTTTCTTCCGCATCAAGAAATTTATAAAGATAAGACTCTTCGGGCAGGTATCCGATCCGATCATTCTTTGAGACATCTGTAGCGTCTTTACCAAAAATTACCGCCTCTCCAGATGTTGGAAAAATCAGACCGAGCAGCAATTTCATCGTTGTTGTCTTCCCCGAACCATTTGGTCCGAGTAGGCCGAAAATTTCACCTTGGCGAATCTCAAGATCGAGGGGTTTCAGCGCAACTTTCTTGCTCCGTCCCCAGAAGTCACGATAAGTCTTTGAGAGATTTCGAGCCTCTACAATAACTTCAGTCGACTGTGATTCCTGAGTTTCTGCCTGCTTATCCATATCAGCCACGTCTCCATTAAATTGTCAGCGATGATTCTGTGAAGAACTGTATTTGCTTCGAGTCGCCCCACTCCACCTACTCTTGTAACCCAAAACTGCCTATTTGTTGAGGGGCACGCATCCGACATAGGCAGTTTTTACCATGAGTGAGCAACCTCATTCCAACAAATGTAGGGGTGGGCTTATAGATTTTGGGCAAATTGTGGCTCAAAAGAAAGCCACACCACTATTCAACGCTCGCCAGAAGAGCGATGGGGAAGGGTTTTCTGCATTCCACTCACCCGCTTGTGGACCACGCCAACCACCTGACGGGCGGCGAAAAGTTCTGCCTGAGTGAAATACCTTTG
>JAUWWJ010000120.1 GCA_030616935.1 Planctomycetaceae bacterium | reverse complement strand
GTTTTCGATTGATGATCGTACAAGTTGTATGCTGGAGTCATCTGTCGGCTTATCAATTCCAAATGGTTTGAGTGAATCTGTTGCTTGCTCTGTTGTTTCAGAATCAGGAATGCCATCGAATGCAGTAACAGAGATAGGTCCGTTATCAGCCCGCCTCGCAAGATTCTCCAGAGAGAGAACCTCTTCAGTGGAAAGCATCAAGGCTTGAGGAAAGCTGATAGTGGTTGCGGGTATTTCACCGAGCGGTAGAAGGTTTTCTCGGATCGTCTCACTCAAAGAGTCTGCGGACTCTGCTAATTCATTTGGTGAGCTAGAAAAATCGAGTACCTCAGCAACCTGTGGTGGTGAGAATGGGGAGGCCGTACCAGATTTCAAAACAATCGGTTTGTTTTGACCATTCAGATCTGCTGACTCATCAGGAAATCCAAAGTAAGGGTTTGTCGTTGGTGCGATGTTGAACGGTTGAAAAACCACAGCCGTGACAAGGAGTCCGGCCAAGAACGACGTCGCGAAAATAGCGCAAGCTTGCTTTTGTGACATACCCGTCAATCCTCAAATCACCGGTACCACGTGTGGTGCCAAAGTGACAACCTAATAATCAGTAGCGATTAGGCCACCGCCTGTAGGATTGGATCGACAGAAATGATTGGAAAAATGATTATCACTTAGAAAATCGATAAAATTTTGCAATTAAATACGATCCTGAGTGAAGCAAGGCAACTCAGGTAGGAGAGAGGGTTTTTTCGTGCGTTACGCGCGCTCAAGCCTTGCTGTCCAGGCATCAACCAGAATGCCTAAGTTTGCATTTCGATCCACACCCTGCCGCGCATCTAACGAATACTCCAGGCATTGTGTTATTTCCTCAGGTGACGCAGTCCATGCATGAATGGTTGATTCAAGAACGTCGTCTGCAGGACAAGAAAGACCATGAATTACATGCAGCTTAGTCCTGAAAAAACCGATTGATAAGTCAAGAACAAGGCGTAGTCGCGTTCGTCGAAGAGACGGTTCCTTTCCCACTGCTTCTACGATGCCAATTGTTTCACGTGTGAGATCAACTCCACGAAGAGGCTTTTCCGAGAGCATTTTGAAAAGTTTTGTTCGGAATGATGTGAGTTCCTCGTCAAGAAAGAGTCTTGCTTTTGAGAGGCTCCCCTGAGCAATGCGAGCAATTTCATTCAACGTCAAGTCCGTTAAGTCTTGACCATTTTGCTGTTGTTCTCTTCGAATAACGTGCTTGATAATATCATCGGCTAGAGGTGCAAAACGTATAACTTGGCATCGAGATCGTATAGTCGGTAGCTGTCTCTCAAGAGTTGTTCCTACCAGAATGATGACGGCTCCTGGAGGCGGCTCCTCGAGTGTTTTCAGCAGGCAATTAGCGGCCTCTTCGGAAAGATGATCTGCGTCGAGGAGAACCGCAAATTTTCTTGACGCAAGCTGTGGCCTCAAGAGAAGCCGCCAGCACAGGCCCGCACGCAGTCGTTGGTCAGGAGAACCAATCAAAGATTCGAGAGGAATCGTGGTTCGTTCGGCAGGTTTCTGTACGATGTCAATATCTGGATGCGTTCCGGCAAGTGCTTGAATGCAGGAGTTGCACTTACGGCAAGCGGTAAGATTATTCTCGGAATCGTCACACGCTAGAGCCATGGTGAGCGATTTTGCAAATGTAGCTTTACCGATACCCTCTTGCCCTATGAATAAATAGCTTCCTGCGATGCGCCCCGCTGCCTCCGCCGATGAAAAACGATTGGCTATTTGATCGTGCCCCTCAATTCCTTCCCAAGACATTGAATGAGTCTCTCTTCCTTGTTTCCTGTCGTGCAGTAAGGGTGTTACGAATTCAATGAGCAGTTGAGGACGTCAGAAAATGTAGATTGGGTCACAGCAATGATTTCTGTTCGCACTTTGTCAGTATCCGCTGTTGCATCAATAAGAACAGCGTCCTCCGATTGGGCTTCAATGTGGTACCCACGTCGTACTTTTTTATGGTACTCCTCCCCCCGGCTTTCGAGACGATCCAAAGGACGATTCATCCTGACTGATGCCGTATCGAGATCAATATCAAGAACGAGTGTGAGATCAGGCTGAATGCCACATGTCGCGATTTCCCCAGCCTCTCGAACGGCTTCAATATCAAGGCCTCCAGCATGTCCCTGATATACAATGTTACTCATGAGGAAACGATCGGATACGACCCAGTCGCCGTTTCGCAAGGCAGGCTGGATCACTTCTCGAACTAGTTGAGCCCGAGATGCCATGTAGAGAAACATCTCAGCCTCAGGATCCAGACGAAGTTCTTTTCGGTGGAGTAAAACGTCTCGAACGGCATCCCCCAACGGTGTTGAACCTGGGTCATGGCAACAGACAACCCGGCACCCCGCGTGTTCCAACCATTCGGCAAGAGCCGTTGCCTGTGAGGACTTTCCAGATCCATCAACTCCCTCAAGCACAACGAATTTTCCTGATTTCATACAGTTTCTCCAGCACTTCGGGGCAAGCCCAAAAGATTACTCGAATTACGAAAAATTTCTTTTGAATTACACAAAAAGCCATTCGGTTGCAGTTCGGACGAATGGCATAGTGTACGAGCCATTCCGTGGTTTGATGAAAAACTTTTTTCCAAAGGGGTACACATTCGATCGCGATTGGGATAATAGCCTTTTTTGATGTGTGCGTGCCAAGGTCAACGGCTCTTTCAGGATAGCCAAATACTGCTTCTGTAAGGACTTTTCTCTGCAGGGAGTACAGCACACCAAGGTCACGCCCCATACTAAAAGAAGTTTTTGAATAACTCTTAGACTTTTTTTGCGTGAGAATTCTGTTGCGTTGGGATCGGACATTTCTTCGGGGTCGGCAATATCGTTAAGACATTGTGGAAAAATTCTGATTGTTCACACTCATACGTATCAGTCGTGTGTTGTTCGTAGCGGATGTTTTCTGCTTCGTACTTGTTTTGTAATGTAATTTGAGCATGTAAAAAAAGTACAGGTGGGATCTATGAACAAAAAACATAAGCAACACCCGGCATGCTTTGATTCGGATCAGTGGGCATCGCGTAGAAAGGTGATTTCCCGCTCGCTGCTTAAGTGGTACCACAGTACCGCAAGAGATCTTCCTTGGCGGCGTTCTCCGGATCCATACCGTGTCTGGGTGAGTGAAATTATGCTCCAACAAACGCAGGTGGAGAGAGTAAAGGATTATTTTCATCGGTTTGTCACAAAATTCCCTACTGTATTTGATCTTGCTGGAGCAGATGAGGCAGTTGTCTTGAGATATTGGGAGGGTCTTGGGTATTACAGAAGGGCTCGCCAATTACATGCGGCTGCAAAGCTCATTGTGTCTGATTACAAAGGTATTTTTCCTCAAGATGCACGTGCTCTACGTACACTCCCTGGTGTCGGCCGATACACAGCCGGAGCCATTGCATCAATATCATTCGATTTGCCTGAGCCAATTCTCGAAGCAAACTCTCGTCGCGTTTTGGCACGATTCATTCATTACGACACACCGTTATCAGGAAATAAAGATGACCAGCCGCTCTGGGATGTTGCAGCGGCTATTGTGCCTCGTGATGGGGGAGCAGGGGCATTTAATCAGGCACTGATGGACTTAGGTTCAATCATTTGTACGCCGGTGAGCCCTCGCTGTGAGGAATGTCCATTGGCGGATCATTGTGAGGCGTATCAGATTGGTAGCGTTGATCGGATACCGAACATGCCCGCTCGAAAATCATCAAAAAAAATCAAGGAGAAAGCCTACGTATTCATCCACAAAGGCAAACTCCTTGTGGTGCGTCGGCAGCCAGGGGAATGGTGGGCAGGGCTTTGGGATTTTCCCCGTGGTATCCCTAATCAAGTGGCAGCACATGGTCGTCAGCGCGATCTCGGTGCCATTGACTATAGCGTTACAAACCACAAGGTGACCTGCCAGATTTTATCAACACTTGTATCACAACGCCCGGCGGCTCGCCGGCATCAACGATGGCTGTCACCGCAGGAAATTCAAAAATTGCCAATGACTTCGCCAGGACGCCGAATTGTAGTATTGGCAGAAAAACACTTCTCTAGAGAAGGTTGATACATGCTTGCATCACGACTCATTCTACGGTAACGCTTTTGGCAAGATTTCTGGGTTTATCAACATCGCATCCTCGAAATACGGCAATGTGATAGGCGAGGAGCTGGAGGGGAATCGAGGCAACAATCGGATTGAGAAAGTCTGGGCATTCAGGTAACTCAATAATTTCATCAGCAAGGTGTTGGACACGATCATCTCCCTCGCTGACTAAAGCAATAATCGGTCCTTTTCGTGCCTTGGTCTCTTCAAGGTTAAGGAGAACTTTTTCATAGATAGCGTCTTTAGGAATTAGGAAAACGCTTGGTGTAAGCGGATCAACAAGTGCAATGGGGCCATGCTTCATCTCCGCTGCTGGGTAACCCTCGGCGTGTATATAACTAATTTCCTTGAGTTTTAGCGCACCTTCAAGAGCTAGTGGAAAATTATACTGACGGCCCAAGTAAAGAAACGTATTGGCATTTCTATAGCGTTCAGCGATACCACGAACAGTCGATTCAACTGCTAATGCTTTTCTAATGAGTTCTGGAAGTTGTTCGAGCGCATTAATAAACGCTATGCCTTGTTCGTAACTCATGTGACGCAGTTTCCCGAAGTACAAGGCTAGCATTGCAAGAACAACACACTGGCTCGTAAAAGCTTTTGTGCTGGCCACACCGATTTCTGGCCCTGCATGCAAATAGATTCCGCCGTCAGCTTCTGTAGCAATCGTGCTGCCTATTGCGTTACAAATTGAAAGAGTTTGATGTCCCTTTCGTTTCATTTCTCGCAGCGCAGCCAGTGTGTCTGCTGTTTCACCAGATTGCGTAATAGCGAAAAGCAATGTCCCCTTATCAAGTGGCGGATTACGATATCGAAGTTCACTCGCGTATTCGACTTCAACAGGAAGGCGTGCGAATTCTTCGATCATGTATTCTCCGACAAGTGCCGAGTGCCAGCTTGTGCCGCATCCTGTTAGGACAATTCGATTTATGTTCTGTAGCTGAGAAGGGGTGAGATTGAGGCCACCGAAGATTGAGGTTGCATCATCTCGATCAATTCGGCCTCTCATTGCTGCAGTGACAGTCTCTGGCTGTTCGTAGATTTCCTTAAGCATGAAGTGGGCATAATCACCCATGCCAACATCATTTGTGTCGAGTGAAAGAGGCTGTACAGTCGGTTCAATTCTTCCAGCGTCTCGGTGAATAACTCGAAGCTGTTGACGTTTGATGACAGCAATTTCATGATCAGCTAGATAGACGATCCTGTCGGTATGACCAGCGAGAGGGCTTGCGTCACTTGCAATAAAGAATTCGTCATCTCCTACTCCAATAACGAGTGGGCTCCCTAATCTTGCCGCAACTAAGAGATCGGGTTGGTCCCGGAAAAGTACCAGTAGTCCATGTGTGCCGCGCAGATGACCGATGGCTTCACGAACTGCCATCACATATGGAGAGTCTGTGACGTCATCAGTCAGTCGTGGTCCCTCTGAGAAGGTCTGCTTTAGACAACTGTCGATCAAATGAGCTATTACTTCTGAATCAGTCTCAGACTGAAAGACATAACCCTCTACTTCGAGTCTCGCTTTAATGCTGTCGTAGTTTTCAACGACTCCGTTGTGAACTACTGCCACCGAATGTCCCTGTCCCTTTGCGCAGCCACCCCCAAGATGAGGATGCGCATTGCCATCTGTCGGAGGTCCATGCGTTGCCCATCGAGTATGGCCAATACCGATAGAACTATCTGGTAGATCTTCT
>JAUWWJ010000103.1 GCA_030616935.1 Planctomycetaceae bacterium | reverse complement strand
ACCAGACAATTTATACGCAGCAGCAATATGCAGTGCTTCCAGTACAACCAATTCAACACGCGTGGCACTCAAGACATCGACCAATCCCTCCAGCCCAGCCTGCTTTTCACCCACGGCAACTATTGCCTCAGCAGCAGCAAGTTGAACTGCTGGTTCTGGGTCACGAAGAAGTGATTGTAAAAGCTCACGTGCAGACGCTGCGTTGTTGCCACGAATGGTACAGCCAACTGCTCCCCAGTAACGCATGACAGGCTGCTTACTCTTCATCACTTTCTTAAGTTCTGGAAGTGCTTGAAGATCACCATCACATGCTGTGACTGCCAACTCAAGAACTTCTTCATATGGAAAGTTCTTGTTATGGACGTAGTCGTACACCGTCCCTTTTTCAGAAATCTGGTTATACATCGCTTCGGGAACAAGACCTGTGTCACGAATGTCTTTCATGGTTTCAAACGTTGCGGCACGCATTGTTTCAAGACGTGTTGCATGTGCGGGATCACCAGCAAGATTGGTAACTTCACACGTGTCGTTCTGTGTGTCATACAGTTCTTCAACCGGCTGAGGAACTTTCCAGAAGGACGATTGAGCAGCATCTATTTTTCCAGCCTGCTGAAGTGCGTAGAACGACCGCCACCCCGATTGACTGTGTGGATAGCCTGCAAGAATGCCTCGATGCCGATGAGGATTAAAGTTGCGTATATATCGGTACTGGCCATCAGTTACTGCCCTGACAAAACGAAGCATACGAGCATCAAATCGCTGGCCAAACAAAAAGACGTAGGGAGCCGCTTCCTGTTTCTGTTCACCGAGAAATGCACGCCCCTGCAAGCCTTCTGGAATATCTACACCCGCAAGACTGAGTGTGGTTGGAGCCAGATCCACAAAACTGACAGGACGATCACTTGTCGATCCTGGAAGACCGGGTGCCATCTGTGCCAATTTTTCAGGATACCGAACGATCATAGGAACATGTGTTCCTGTGTCGTAGATATATCGCTTTGCTCGAGGAAGAATTCCACCGTGATCGGAATAGTAAATCACAATCGTATTCTCACGGAGACCTGCATCGTCCAGTTCTGCAAGCCAGTCACCAATCTGTTTGTCCATTGCAGCAAGAATATCGAGATACGTTACCCAGTCATCTCGAATCTCCGGCGTGTCGGGAAGAAACGGTGGCAACGTAACTGAGGCTGGATCCTGACGTGGTGTTTCAGGAATCATGCCATTTTTTCGAGCTGATTTTTTCTTGTTTTCAAAAAGACTGCTCTCATGGCTAATGCCCGTATTGAACACTGCAAAAAATGGTTTTCCTTCTGGACGATTTTTCCAATGGGCTTTGTTACTTGAATCGTCCCAATGACTTTTATCATCCGTTTTAAAGTTGTAGTCGGTCTTCGACTGATTCACGCAGTAGTAACCGGAATCACGCAGATACGAAACAAACGGCTGAATGTCTGATGGGATTGGGTAGCGACTACGCATGTTCTGCGTACCGATACTGCATGCATAGCGTCCGGTTATTAATGTACTTCGTGCGACTGCACAGACTGGAGCATTAGAATATGCAAATTTGTATCGCACACCCTCTGCTGCCAGCTGGTCGATATTCGGCGTGCGTACCTGTTCATTTCCGTAACAGCCAAGCCAATGATGGCTATTGTCTTCACTTACGACTCATAGAATGTTGGGGCGCTCGTCTGCGTGAGCACGTGCAGCAAACGAAAGTAGAACGATGCACAGGAAGGCCAATGAGATATTCTTCATCATTTGTAAAAGCACAGTAAAAGGTAAAAAATATGTTCGATATGAGTGAGAAAAATGTCCCCAACTCAATTCCCACTACCAACTAATGTAACGGAAACAGATTCCTTTCATATGCAGCACCTCACATTCATGGATTTCACCAACTGATCGACCATTTGAATGATTTCCAGTGCTAGACCGGCTCACTCTCAGAAGAATAAATAGCTCTCAGCCTGAGGGTTTGGCGACTTGACCTACGAGGCAATACAGGCGTAGCGAATCGTATGCAGCGTGCCAGATTCGGGTGGCTTTCCCAGACCTATGAGACCCGATCCCAAAAGAGCTACTTCATCACGGTGAATAAAGTCTGGTGACGCCTCTCCATCTTGTTGGATATAGCAGCCATTGGTGCTCACATCTTCAACGTAAATACTCTGCTTACGGCTCTCAAAGTATGCATGGATTCTCGATATCGATGAATGATGCAAGACAATCTCACACGGTGCAAGCCGACCGACTGAGACTCGTTGATGCTGTCCAACCTGAATAGTATCACCACCAGCCTCCAAAGTAACACCTACGGCTGATATCGGCAGTTGTGGCTTCTGGTGATTCAGTGCGGTTGATTCTGCTTTATTCCAGAACACTTCAACAAGAGATGCAGGCTTACCCTGCCCTTTGAGTCCAATTGTATTCAGTGGCCGGACATCCCACTGCCCCGCATCCTCAAGGAAACCGAACGTTTCGTGGTCGAGCAAAATTTGGTGTGCCTTCGTATTTTCAACAACACGTTTTGCTCTGTAGACGGACTGACCTTTTGGCCTTCCGTTCTCCATCATTGTTGGTCCGGTGTGTAAACCAATACGGACAGTTAATCGTGAATTGGAGGGAAGATGCTCATGCGTAAAGTCGTTTGCAGCCCATTGCATCGAGATTGCTGATTTCAGAGCAGAAGATCCTTCGTGAAAGAGTGTCATCAACTCATCACCGATACGATCGATGACAGTGCCCTCGTGTGCATGCGTAATTTCAGCAAGTCGATCAAGCAAATCGGCAACCACACGAGATGCGTGTTGATCACCGAGCAATCGGTAGAGCTTCGAGCTCTCGCTAATATCAACAAACAGAATAGTGAGTAATGGGTCAGCAGTAGCCATAGCTTTCACTCAGAGAGAACGACGTGTTCAACCGAGATCATGCCATTTCTGGAAGACGCTTTGCAAGATCGATCATGGGCTTTCATTCCTGCCTTTTATGCCCGTTGCCACAAAGACTGCCACAAAACCCCATGCGTCTTTCATATCAACACACTTGTATATCTCTTCGAGGTCTTTCCTCGCTTCATTCGAGTGCTCTCCTGCAACCTGTTCTTTTTTAAAACCTGTCGTGATATCAAGGAAATTACGCATCCCCAACTGGTGGGAATTAACAGTTGTGACGTGAACATCGACCTGTTCAAGGCCAGCCTCTTGGAGCATTCCTCCAAGCTTTCGGCCGACGTTTCGATCACCCCCACTACGCGACTGCCCTTCGGCTGCCCGTTTCGTAAAAGCACGGAAACCTGCAGGCTCAGGATGTAACGTAAGCCACGCATCATCAATATCTACAACACAAAGCCTGCCACCCGGCGCCAGCCTCGGTAAGATCTTTGACAATGCCAGCTTCGGATCAGCCAGATGCTGAAATAAAAAACGCGTGTAGATAAAATCAAACACACCAAGCGATTCATCGAGTGAATAGACATCGCCTTGTTGAAACGTTGCGTTGCGTGTACCACGACTCTCCAGATATGTATGTGCTTCGTGCAGCAGATCTTCACTCAGGTCTACGCCAATCACATCTGCCGGAGTGACCATCTCAGCTAAGAGTGCTGTCACAATACCTGGACCACATGCAAGGTCGAGAGCCCGCATGCCAGGCTTCAGCCCAACTTCCCGAAGAACACGTCCCTCCATCTCGCTAACAATCGCAGCCTGCTGCTTTAGCCGAGCAAGTTCATCCTGATTTTCATCGAATGTACCGAATGCATATGAACCCGCAGCGTGATCGCCCATTGAGAATCCCTTCATTACAATTATTTACGACTTTGATTTATACGCATTGCCCCAACTTTCAAGAGCATGCCTAACTCGTCATCGCCTCAACCCACGAGTCTGTTCGGTCCCGTAATCGCTGAGCAAGAATCAGCGAAAGATTGAACAGCACTTTTGCAGATATTTCTGGCTGTTTGCGCATGGCACGAGTAAGAAAGCCCTTGCTAATTATGAGCACTTGCATCTCAGTGAGAGCGTTCACATCTGCGCTTCGAACTGCTGTTGAAATAAATGCCACCTCACCAAAAATCTGTCCCTTCGACATGATCGCTAAAGAATGTTCTTGCTCTTCCTTTCTGCTGACAGCTTCTGCAACACCTGAAAGGATGATATACATTTCATCGCCAACATCTCCCTGACGAATGATCCTATCGCCAGGCTGTAAACTGAGAACCGTTCCAGATCGTAAGAAGCCACTGACCTCTTCATCACTGAGTGACTCAAAAAGTGGAATACATTCGGTCGGCGGAGCTGCAAGTTGATCGGACAGTTGTTTCCAAAATTCTTCGGTATTTCGAGATCGACTATTTGCTATTCCGGCATGTGACGGAAAGGTTTCTTGAAACCATGCACCTGTTTCAGGCTCATGTTCAAAGTTTCTTGCCACTCGATACAAAGGACTTCGAACCTGCCTGAGATACTGTGTATCTCGGACAAGCATCACAAGAGGTACGTGGTACCCATTATCTTCATCCATAAAGCCGTCAGTAAATCGACGAAAGCCAATCTGCTCATAAAACTCAAGCAGGGAAGGCGCACAATTGCAGAAGTCAAACTTGCTTCCCATCTCCCGGCCAGCACTGTATACCGCACCAACCAATGCAGCAGGAACACTTGACCCTCGATAGTCTTTGGCGACCATCATCCGTGAGGTCATGGAAATGTGATCGCCGAAAGATGGTGCAAACTTTTCAATATCGTACCTCTGCTCCCATACATCTGGAAACTTTTTCTTTGATCTGCAATTGAGCCGAACAGTACCAACAATCTGTCCTTCGTCCTCGGCATAGAGAAGATGAGCATCATCGTCAAGTTCATCGCGAATGATCTTTTTCTGATGATCAGCTTCGGCAGGACTTTTTCCCATCTCTGTTACGTACACGTCGTAACGGAATCGAAAAATTCGCTCACGATCTTCATCACTACTGGCAACTTTTATGTCAGAAATCTGCTTCATTCCGAATACATCCAGTTAGTAAAAGAATTAGTTCTCTGGGAATATGTTTTCTAGAAGCGACTAAAGAATTCCCACACGAGGTCGACAGAGTGCACACCAAGTTTCCTTGCACCAGGAACCCGGTGGCCCCAGCCCTTCACCTCGTACAACCAGACCTCACACCCTTCTACACCATCACCGTATCGATAGGCCGTCGTATCTGCTGATACTTCAATAACCTCTTCTGTTGTCGTCTGATCGAGGTCCTTCCAGAATTCAATAATTGTTTTTTGATCTGGTGCTCCACCCCACCCGCCAAAGGGCCGCATACTGCCATCAACGGGAACAATTCGATCATCGAGTCCGGATATTTGTAATACAGGAACTGGTTTTATGTCTTCACGATGCTCCCATGTATAGCCACTCATTGTGCCGATGATCGACCCCACGGCTTTAAACACCTCTGGGCGTTCAGCCGCAAGTGTGTAGCTCATAAAACCACCGTTTGAGACACCACTGGCAAATGTTCTCTCAGGATCAAGGTCGTGAGTGTGTTGAAGATCCTTTGCGAGTGCTGTGAGAAACCCAACATCATCGATATCACTGATGTTCAACCGCGCATTCCAGTGAGGAACATCACGTCTATCTGGTTTGCCTTGCGGATAAACCACAGCAAATCCGTGTTTATCTGCCACTCGACTCATGCCCATCTTGGCATAATTACGGGCATTACCATGGTACCCATGAAGAAAGAAAACAAGCGGTGCATTCTCTGGAAGATCTTCTGGCAGGTGCAACACATACTGTCGCTCAACATCTCCATGCTGAAACACTTCAAACCCAGTCTCAGTGGCTGTTTCTTGCCCGAACGCCGGACAGAATAGAAACGAGCATGATGCGACGAGCCAAAACGGCACACTGTGCTGACGATATTTCATATTGAAATCTTTTACCTTTCTCTATCTCACCAACAAGACAAAACTCAACATCTTGTTCATTACTTTGCCGAACACACAGTCTCCAGAAATTCACAAAGATGTGCAGCATTTTCTGCGGAATAGAATACAAAGCCACCATGTCCTGCATCTTTGAGACGATAGACCGTCACTGGAAGATTATGTTTTTTATACGCTTCTTCAAGAGCATCGGTCTGATTTATTAACACTGTCGTATCTTTTACTCCATGAAAGACAAGCAGGGGCGCATCATCTGATGT
>JAUWWJ010000061.1 GCA_030616935.1 Planctomycetaceae bacterium | reverse complement strand
GCCATTGCCCGTGCTTTAATTACCAAGCCACAAGTCTTGCTTGCTGACGAACCCACTGGCAACCTCGATGAAGAAAGTGGTGCGGGTATCATCGAAGCGCTGGCCGAGTTGAACCGTGACAACGGTCTATCTATAGTGCTCGTCACACATGATGCTGATATTGCCAGCCAGGCTCGTGGTATTGTTCGGCTTGCTGCCGGTACCGTCGATATGATGAATCCGGGGGCAACCGGATCAGCGGCCTGACTGACGTAAAAAAATCTGACTTAAGGATACTGAAAACAATGTCTCGAACCATCTTCATGAATGATCGCCTCGTCCCTGAAGAGGACGCTCGCGTCAGCGTTTTTGATCATGGACTACTTTACGGAGATGGTGTTTTTGAAGGACTCCGGAGCTATTCAGGCCGGGTCTTTCGACTGAATGCTCACCTCGATCGACTGTGGGCGAGTGCCCGAGCAATCTGCCTTGAGATTCCGATGAGTAAAGACCGCATGGCACAAGCCATACTCGATACACTCTCAGCAAACAACTTGAAAGACGGCTACATACGACTGATCATCACACGTGGTGCTGGGACGCTTGGGCTCGACCCAAACAAGTGTAGTCACCCGCAGATTATTGTTATTGCCGATACGATCAGTCTGTATCCAAAAGAATTCTATGAGGATGGGCTTCGGATCGTCACTGCTGCAACGCAAAGAATTCAAACAGCAGCGCTCTCTCCTCGAATCAAATCCCTGAACTACCTGAATAACATCATGGCTAAGCTTGAAGGCCTTCAGGCTGGCTGTGTCGAGGCACTTATGCTCAATCACAAGGGAGAAGTCGCTGAATGCACAGGAGATAATATCTTTGTTGTTCGAGGAGAGCGTTTACTTACACCACCTCCCGATGCGGGCATTCTTGAAGGTATAACACGGGCAGCTGTCATCGAGTTAGCAGGTAAAGAAGGTATCGATTGCCGAGAGACCACCCTGACACGACACGATCTGTACACTGCTGAAGAATGTTTTTTGACCGGAACAGCGGCCGAAGTCATACCGGTCGTAGAAATTGATGGACGCACAGTTGGCGAGGGCAAGCCTGGTCCAATCACCCGAAAACTCAAGGATTGTTTTCATACCCTTGTCAGGCAAGATGATTGAAGAGGAGCTTCCTTCCAGGCTACTCGTCACCAAATGCTTCATACCGTGACGCATACCCAGGCTCCTGTGCTCTGATCAATTCAGCTTCGTACTCAGCCAGCACGCTGTCCTGAATGAATTCACGGCATTCCGCATTAATCGGATGCGCGATGTCTGCATATAAACGCACGCGCCCATCATCATCACGAGGAAGGTGTTGCCTCATCATTTTGTTTCCACAAGCATTGCAGAATGCAGCTTTCAATGGATTTTTAGAACTACATTTCCTGCAATGAATACATAATTTCCGACTTGGCATTGCCACAAAGAGACCGTGGGGGCCACCGATCAATTTCAAATCACGAATGACAAATACACCATCGATCGTAATTGAGCAGAAGGCCATAAGCCTCTCAGTTGTCTTCTCAACAAGCTTGATTCTGACCTCAGTGATTTCCATGGCATTCCCCCATCGGCCATCTCACCGTTATCCCCCAAGTCGGTAGTACATCATGTTACTCCCAAATTACCAAGGGCGATGTCATCCTCACCGTGGTGCGAGTCGAGTAGAGACCACATAAGGCCATCCAGCAGCTTCGAGACTCGCCGCCAGCTGCCTCGCTTCATGCGTTGTTCTGCACAGACTAAAACAAGCACTCCCACTCCCGGTGAGGATTGGATGCAATGCATTGTTCTTTGCCATGTCCGTGAGTAATCGATTCACAGATGGTGCAAGATTTTGGGCTGGTTGTTGAAGACTATTGTGCATGAGCGGAAAAGCCTGTCGGAGTGAGTCATCCTGCAAGGCCGTAGCCAGCGCTAATGCGTGACCACGACGATGAGCATCTGGTTCACACGCCGCATATACACGTGCCGTTGAGAGGCCTTCTGATGGGCAGGCAATCACGACATCATATGCAGGGATACCCTCTACCGGTGTAACCTGTTCACCTCGCCCACCAACAACACCAGCCGTTCCTGCAAAAAACCAAGGAATGTCACTCCCAAGCTCTGCAGACAATGTCGCAAGCTGATCCAAGGACCAGTCAAGATTCCACAGTTTGACTGCCGCAAGAAAGGCAGCTGCAGCATCACTCGAGCCGCCACCAAGACCAGCACCAGATGGAATGTGCTTCTCGAGACGAATTGTCAGACCAGCATCACTGCCTGCTCGCTCAGCCAACAGACGAGCTGCACGGAGCACAAGGTTACTCTCATCGTCAGGAACATCGCGAGCAAGGGACTGACCCGTTTCACATCCGATTTTTCCAGCAAAAACAACTTCGAGCGAAAACACGCCAGCTGGTGCTCGCCGCACATGCAGCCGATCAGAAATAGAGACTGGGACCATGAGACTCTCGATCTCATGGAAACCATCCTGACGACGGTCGAGAACCGCTAGTGAAAGATTCAGCTTGGCAGGTGTATTGAGCACCAATTCATCCACTGGACCTGCCTGTAATGACTTGTGATGCTCCATAGTATTCACTGACCAACACCAGAAAAGATTATGGTAACTTCTCTGGCCCTCAGTTCATGCACCTACACGATTTTGTCAAAGAGTTTCACTTGTCATGTAGGATAAAGAATTGATGCATTCCTATTTCCGAAACGATCACATGGTAGGGTACGTAGTGACGAAGGATGGATAAAAGAGTGCTTCCTACAAACTCTGAGCCACGACTATTGCCAGTTCGTTACAAAGTTAATGGTAATGCCAGCCAGAATCAGACCGATTGCGACCAGAGAGGCCAGCAAAATTGCAATACTACGACCCGCCCAAAGATCTTCTCGAATCATCTCAGTACGGTCATCTTTGTCAAACGACTCATTCCAGACTGGAAAAGCCTGTTCGTCATAAACCCACTTGGTTCGTTCTTCAAATTGCTGCTGGCTCATTGGCGACGATTAGTATTCTCAGAAGGATCGAAAACGACGGAGAACGTTCTCCCTTTCACTAGCACTTTACATGCTTCTCCGACCTCACGCCAGTCGGTCTTTTACTGGAAATGACTCATGCCACCCAATACGACTCCACTCACGATAGTACCGGCACAGCCAAATAACCAACCGCACGTGCTTGATCCGGAGTTTGATCTTCCGGCATGGCTTTCCGATGCAGGCCAACCAGCATGGAGGGCGAAGGCGATCTATCGCTGGCTTCACGCACGACGAGCAGAATCGTTCTCAGACATGACTGATCTGCCGAATGATCTCAGGTCGCAATTAGAGGCTGAAATGCAGATTTGGACGACTACTGTTGCTCGTCATCAAGTCGCTGAAGATGGAACCGAGAAGTTGTTACTGCAACTGCATGATAAGCAACAGATCGAATGCGTTCTCTTGCGCGATGGAATTCGACGTACCGTTTGTATTTCTTCACAGGTCGGTTGCGCCATGGGTTGTGTCTTTTGTGCAAGTGGTCTCGATGGAGTGATCCGAAACCTGACAACTGGTGAGATCATCGAACAATTATTACGGCTCACACGGTTACTACCAGAGGACGAACGCTTAAGTCATATTGTCGTCATGGGAATGGGTGAACCTCTTGCAAATCTTGATCGCCTATTGCCTGCTCTTGCAGTGGCACAAAATCCCGAAGGGCTTGGAATTTCACAAAGGCGAATCACTATTTCAACTGTTGGATTACCATCAGCAATTGACAGACTCTGCCACGAGAATCCTGGTTATCATCTTGCGGTTTCCCTCCATGCTGCTGACGATCTACTACGAACGAAACTCGTCCCTGTAAATAAATCGATCGGTATTGATGCGATCCTAGCGGCCGCAGATCGGTATTGGGAAACATCGGGCCGGCGTCTCACATTTGAATATGTTTTACTGGGGAACCTCAATGATTCTCCTGACAATGCCCGAGCATTGGCTCGCTTTCTAGGCAAACGAGCGGCCTTGGTGAATGTCATTCCGTACAATGCAGTTGCTGGCCTTCCATGGGAAGAACCCACTGATGCGTCTCGTGAGCGATTTCTCGATGTCCTTCGAAATGCCGGCGTCAATGTCCAGACTCGAAGGAGAAAAGGCTCCAGAATTGATGCTGCCTGCGGCCAGTTACGTCGCCTGGCAACCCAGGAGAATTCCGTACCTACAGAGTCTGATGCGTGACATTACGCTAATTGACTGAGAATAAAGACGACCAGAAGGACGCCGCCGAGAATACCAGCCAACCACATTACCCATTCAGCAGTTGCCCTCCAGATAGCTGGTGGCGACTCGTGGTGCGTTGCTGCAAATCCCACACTGGCCGCCGCAATCAAGGGCAGACTAAAAAAAAGCATCGGTATGTTTTCAAAAAAAAGCGCGAACATGATGATGTTGTTGAATTCCATTATTCATCTCCCTTGAAAATCATCATCACGATACGGCATCTGCATTAAGTACACTGCTACTCATACTGCTGTACCGTCATTGCTCTCTTTGTCAGGGTTCACTGGTGATTTTTCTTCTTTCACGAATGGGTGCATCGGCCCCGCCCAGGCATCATAGATAACAAGCATATTAAGCATGCCGGCGAGCACTGTGTACAGTGTTCCGAGTTCAAAAAATCGTCCCAGCTTATGATGCCACATAGAAATCTGATCAGCTCGAAATTGCTTGTATGGCGGGCGATCCCAAAAGTCTTGTTCAAAGATATACGGATCATCTGTCGCTAGTCGATCGGCAAATTCACGTGAAACAAGCTGTCCTTCTGTAAGTGGCGGCGTCATCCATCCTGCGAGCCAAAATGGTTCATGACTTGTACCTGTCATAGAGACTGACTGAACAACTGCCGGCGCTGCAACAACTCCGATACCTGCCTGACAGACAAACCACCATCGAGTATCATTTGGTCGCCATGATGCATAGACCACTCGACCATCACCCAGCCACAGACCAACGACAAAAAGTGTCAGGATAACGGACATATAGACCGCACCTTTTTTGGTACGGCCCTGATAAAAATGCCCCAAGCCAGGAACCAACCACGCAAGGAGTGCAGCAAATTCGGGCTGCTTTAGATCGATTGCTGAACCATCATCCGGGGATACCGCAACTATTCGGCGGCGTGATGGTGGCTGGATGGAAGGTGAGACGCGTTTTGCCACAAATAAATTCCGTAAAAACAGGATGATGGGATTTAATTGTTGTTCATCTTAGCCAAATAACAACAGACTTCAGTAGCTCTCGCAAATATCCCCATTTATTCAAATAATTTACGGACAGCCCGAACACGTCCTCCTGACCGCTCCAATCTGCCACTATGACCGCCATCCGTTCTCGTGATTGCTTCATGTGACCCATTCACGGGGTACAGCTCTCTCCAGACTCGTTCAACCGTCGAAGAATCAACATGTGAAAGACCATCTCCAGCAGCCGCAGCTAAGGAGAGATGTGTTAAGCGGCTTACAAGGCGAGGAAGTCCTCCTGCAAAACGAGCAACAGTGTCGGCTGTGGCAGATGGAATAATGGCTGGGTCACCACCGACTCGTGTTATTGCTGTCGATAAAAACGCATACACATCATCTGTATCCCATGGATCAAGATGGACACGCATAGCAGCCTGATTTTGAAGTGAATGCGGAATATTTTCCACTGAGGATGCTGTTGCAGTCCCCACGACGGTTGTCCAACTAAACCGTGGTTCAGCACTGTTTACGAGACGCTCTATCCCAGCAAGTGCATCAGTTGGAGCGTGGTCAATATCGTCGACCAGAATGACCGTTGGCCGTTCCATGAGTCTATTCTCACGAAGCCTGTTTTCTAATTTTTGCCAATTCGTTATCGACTCACAACGACTCGCGTAATCCAGTGGAAACCTCTCGAGGAGAAGCGGGAGCCATTCTCCTTCGGGCACGCCACGCAATGAGAGCAAAACTGCCTCAGCACCCAATCCGCTCACGCGGCGGAGTGCCGTCGTAGACAGATGGCTCTTCCCAACCCCCTCAACACCGACCACGATCGCAAAACGTTGTCGTTCCTGACAGATCCATTCCAGACGGGCAAGAGCCTCTTCCTGAGGCTTCCCACAATAAAAAGAAGCCGGAGTAAGGGTTGCCTCGAACGGATTCGCAGTAAAGTTCCAGTTGTCGCGTACCATAAGAGAAGGTTGTACGAACTTGACGCACCTGCGTCATGACGAATCGACGCCTATTTTTGTTTATTTATTCGCAGAGATTGTGTTTTATGAGCCACCGTTTCTTTCTTTCCCAAACTCCCACAGAGGATACCGCTCGTCTTGAGGGTGATGAAGCTCGTCATCTCGCCCGTGTTATGCGAGCAAAAACTGGCGATATGGTCGAATTGTTTGACGGCCAGGGTACGTCATGGCCTGCTACTGTGGTGAATATTGAGCGCGATCACGTCACGCTGAGTCTTGGGCACAAGCACTCAGAAAGGTCTTCCGACAAGCCAGCACTCACACTCGCAGTAGCCCTCCCAAAGGGTGATCGACAGAAATGGCTGATTGAAAAAATCACAGAACTTGGCACGGACTCTCTGGTGCCTCTCACGACAACACGCTCAGTTGCCGAACCAACTGCTGCGGCAATGAGCCGTCTCCAACGTGGAGTCATCGAATCGTGCAAGCAATCTGGACGCAATCGACTTCTCGAAATTACCCCACCACAATCCTTACACAATCTTCTCACAACCTCTTCTGCCAGCTTGCGGATCCTCGCATGTCCTGATGGAAACCCAATGCAGTCAATACTTTCAAAACCGATTGATAATCTCCTCATTGTTATCGGACCTGAAGGTGGATTTACCGATGAAGAGATCAGCACCGCGCAGGCTTATGGTTTCCAACAAATGTCACTCTGTCAAAATATTCTTCGCATCGAAACTGCTGCCGTGGCAGCCGCCGTAATCGCTGGTCAATGCAAGAATGCTTAGTCAGAGTTGTCATTCACTGCGAGACCTCTCATAAACTTACGACTTCTCTAACTGCTCTCCATCCAAGTGCTTTGGGTAACGGCTCCGGATATCGTCACAAATTCATAATGCGTGACATCCCATCACATAGTAGCGGCACGCACGCCACGAAACCTCTGTATCGTGTTGAAGTGCATTCGCATCCTGTCAGAGAGAATGCCTTCTCAAAACATTCTTCGAGAGAAGACTTCTGTGACTTGCATCCAACGAGCCACTGATTCCGATATCCGCTAAGTAGATCCCCCAGAATCAGTCACGTGAACAAAGAGAGAATGCCCGGGCATCGCCAAAATAGGACGATGCCCGGGAAATAGTAGATGCATGGTACGAGGAATCAGTTTGCAGTCATAACCGGAAAGTTGGCTACTGACCCTAAAATTCTCCAACAACTTCTCCCCGACTGCGAGAACTCAAGGCACGATAAACATTGATATCGATACTTTCATTGATCGACCGTACGGAACCGTCACACAGTGTGAATTGGGCATTTCCTTGATGCGGTGCAACAACACCACGGTCGGGCCCAAAGTTGACTCCCGTATCAGTGGACTGACGAGCACGATTCGGACCGAACTCAGCGTCGAATAATACCATATGGCCGTGATCATCCTCCGGATCATTCTCATCACGGCAAGCAGCTGCCCACGCATTTTCATAAATCAAGTGCCCCGCACCTGATGTAATAAAATCACCATTTTCATTTTGAATTGGACCATTATGGCGTTCACCAATGGCAAGTGTTTTCGATAAACCATCTGAGATACTACGAATTT
>JAUWWJ010000278.1 GCA_030616935.1 Planctomycetaceae bacterium | reverse complement strand
CGCACTTTTTAAATGGTGGCTGCTTCTAAGCCAACATCCTGGCTGTCATAGCAAAATCACTTCCTTAGTGACTGAGTTTTACTTGGGGACCTTAGCAGGTGGTCTGGGTTGTTTCCCTCTCGACCGCGAAGCTTATCCCTCGCGGACTGACTCCCGGGGTACGGATAATGGTATTCGGAGTTTGGTTCGGTGAGGTACCCGGGAAGGGCCCCCATCCAATTCAGTCTCTCTACCCCCACTATCTATTGCCCGAGGCTAGCCCTAAAGCTATTTCGGAGAGAACGAGCTATCTCTGCGCTTGATTAGACTTTCACTCCTCCCCACAAGTCATCCCCTCGGTTTTCAACCCAAGTGGGTTCGGTCCTCCACGCGGTTTTACCCGCGATTCAACCTGCTCATGGGTAGTTCGTGCAGTTTCGCGTCTACCACCAGCGACCAATAGTCGCCCTATTCAGACTCGGTTTCCCTATGGCTTCGGCCCGAAAGGCCTTAACCGAGCCGCTGACGGTAACTCGCCGGATCATTATGCAAAAGGCACGCCGTCACGCATTGCCAAAAAGGCCATAGCGCTCCGACCGCTTGTAGGCACATGGTTTCAGGTTCACATTCCTCCCCTAACAGGGGTTCTTCTCATCTTTCGATCGCTCTACTTGTTTACTATCGGTCATTAGGGAGTATTTAGCCTTACGGGATGGTCCCCGTAGATTCAGTCGAGGTTTCACGTGCCTCGACCTACTCAGGGTACCCTCCAGAGACAATTAACTTTCGCGTACGGGTCTGTCACCCTCTATGGACGACCTTTCCAAATCGTTCTGCTAGCTAATTGTTTGATAACTCCGGTGGAGGGCCCTACAACCCCGCAGTGGAAACCACCGCGGTTTGGGCTATTTCCCTTTCGCTCGCCGCTACTCAGGAAATCGATTTTTCTTTCTATTCCTGCGGATACTTAGATGTTTCAGTTCTCCGCGTTGGCCACTGCAACCTATGTATTCAGTTACAGCCAGTTCGGGAATCCCGGGATCATCACCTGTTTGACGGTTACCCCAGGCTTTTCGCAGCCTTCCGCGCCCTTCAAAGCCTCCTAATGCCAAGACATCCCCCATGCGCCCTTGGTAGCTTGACCACCCGAATCGAATGCTCGCAATGCGAACTTTCTCGGGAATCACGCAACCAGATGAACCAATCCAAACACGTTGTTTGGTTCACCTTTTGTAACGTTTTTTTCTCGCTCTTAAATTCTGTGAGATTCAAATTGAACCTCACGAAATTGTTTGCCTTGGGAGAACGCAAAAGAATCAATGATGAATCATAGAAACATCATTTCTCTTCGACATTCTATCAAGATGCCAATTACCACAACCAAATTGTCAACGAACCAAGCAGTTTCAGGTGAACACGGCTTGAAACCAAGCCAGGCACAATAACTGCGACGGAACTTCCGGGTTTAATGGCCTCAAAAGAACCGCTTTTGATGAAAAACGTAGAAGACCAAGACATAAATGTCGTTGTGCTATCACGCATTTTCCAGACTCGGAAAGGTAGTCGGCAGCAGCGTCCGGGTCAAGCGGCGACAGAAAACACCGTGATTTTGAGAAATTTTCTTTCGATATAGCTCCTTGAGTTGCTTGCGTGGAGATGCCGTGCCGCTAACCGGTGAGCGAATTCGTTGATTCTGTCAGCAATCTGAATGGCATCCCGTTCGCGTCACATGAGCCTTTGCATAACTTCAAAAACATGGGACGTATCTGAATTCATTGAGTACCATAGTCGGAGTTCCTCGATGCGAACACGCAAGCAATCTCTCTCAAGGATGATCACAATGGCCTCGAAACACTCGGTTCCGCATTCATCAGCACTAGGCCTAGACGCTGAGATTACGCCACTCCTGACTCACCCGCTTCCTCGCAATTGTTTCCCGGACGGGACAAGCAACCCCGATATTATTTATCAAATCCTCAGTGAAGAACTGCTGCTCGACGGCAATAGCAAGCAAAACCTTGCGACATTCTGTCAGACATGGGAGAGCCCCCAGGTTCACAAACTCATGGATCTGGCGATCGATAAAAATCTAATCGATAAAGACGAGTATCCCCAGACGGCAGCAATCGAGCAACGATGCATTAATCTTCTGGCAGACCTTTGGCACGCACCCGGAAAGCCGGTTGGATGCTCAACAATAGGTTCAAGCGAAGCGTCAATGCTTGGCGGCATGGCAGCCAAATGGCGATGGAAAGCCCGTCAAAAAGCTGCTGGCAAACCAACTGATCGACCAAACATGGTCTGCGGAAGCGTTCAGATTTGCTGGAAAAAATTCGCTCGTTACTGGGACATTGAACTTCGGGAAATTGAAATGTCTCCCGGCAACCTCTGTATGACACCGGATGCTGTGCTCGAACAAGTTGATGAAAATACTATTTTCGTCGTACCAACAATGGGCGTGACATACCATGGTCTCTACGAGGACGTTGCCGGTATTAGTCGCGCATTAGATGATTTTCAAGCTCGTACTGGAATCGATATTCCTATCCATGTCGATGGAGCGAGTGGTGGCTTTTTAGCGCCATTCACTTCTGTTGATCATGAGCCATGGGACTTTCGGCTCGAGCGTGTGAAGTCAATTAATGCCTCTGGCCACAAGTTCGGCCTCGCTCCGCTTGGCGTCGGCTGGGTGTTATGGCGAGACGTTGCTGACTTGCCCGACGAACTTGTTTTTCATGTCAGCTATCTGGGAGGCGACATGCCTACCTTCCAGATCAACTTTTCGCGTCCCGCAGGCCAAGTGATCGCACAGTACTTTGACTTTGTGCGATTCGGCAGGGCTGGCTACACAGCCATTCATGGCAGTTCTCATGAGATTGCGCAGTACTGCGCGGAAGAGATTGGGACTGTTGATGGTTTTGAAATAATTCATGACGGAGATCCGTCGAAAGGCATCCCTACTGTCGTCTGGACACAAACTGAGGGGTCGGATCATAACTTTACGCTGTACGATCTGGCAGACAGACTACGGATGCGCGGATGGCAAGTTCCCGCCTACCCGTTTACCGGGGAACTCGCCCATAAAGCCTTCCAGCGTATTCTCGTAAAACGTGGTTTTACACGCGAGATGGCCGATCTTTTACTGGCTGACATGAAACAGGCCATCGCTCATCTCCGTCTCCACCCTCCGAAGGCAGTCTCCTCTCCTGCTCAACAAGGTTCCTACAACCATCTTTGATTGCGACTGGTATTCACAGGACATGGAAGCAGGTCATTCGTCAGATTTCGACTGTTCAATCAAAGACTCGACAAGGGACAAGAGCGTGTCCGCCTTAAAGGGTATCAAAAGTACTTTTCGCAGTTCGTCTGTCTTTGCCTCATCAATAAAAAACTGTTTTCGCTGTCTACTTCCAATCATCAGAACGGGTACACGCGTTAAATAACGGTCCTTCGAAAATGAATTGAAAAGTTTCATTACAGGCTCTTGCATTATCTGCGCACTTACAAGAAGCAGATCTGGTCGAGGCCATGTCTTGAATCGCATCAATGCCCGCTCGGGATCCTGAGTAAAGAACGCTCGATACCCCCGGTCCATGAAAAATTTCTGGAGAGACTCCTGGCTTTTACCAGCAGCTTCAACAATCATAATGGTGCGCTTTGGCACCTTCGACTCACCAGAATGAGATGCAACCATTTCCCCAACCCTCGTGGACGCCACCACCGGG